>NZ_JANIID010000030.1:0-119169 GCF_024519335.1 Streptomyces telluris | reverse complement strand
CGAAGTCCCGCCTCCCGGGCCGCAACCGGACGAGCCCGCCCCCGCGGCGCGGCCGCAGGAGTCGTTGCTGCATCAGGTGCCTTGCCCGCCGCAGGCGTCACCGCCCCTGATGGAGCGGCCCCACGAAGGGCCCCCGTCCTGCCCGCCGCAGGCGCCCCCGCAGGCGCCCCCGCAGGCATCCCCCCAGGCGGAGCGCGGTGAGTCGCCCGCGTCCGTGTGGACCGCCGTGCCTCCCACCGGGCTTCCGGGAGCCGGGATGCCGGGTGCCTGGTCCGTCGCGGCTTCCGGGGGCGCGCCGTCCAGGCCCGTTCCCTTGCAGCAGGCGCCGCTGGGACGGGAGCCCCGGCCCTGAGCGGCCGCCGAAGCGGCGGCCGACTCGCGGCCCGGCCGGGTGGCCCGGGCGATCAAGGTCCCGTTAGAATCCGGGCGGGGGTTGCGCAGCTGTGCCGGACGGTGACGGTCACCGTCGTGAGCCGGACGGCCGTGCGCGGAGGGCGTGTCGGCGTCCGCCGACACCGCGCGTCACTGCCGTGGCAGCCCCCTACGCGCAAAGCACGCATCCCCATCCGACGGAGTGACTTTCCCCATGCCCGACGCCCGAACCGACACGACCGAGGCGCGCCCCCTTGAGGCGTCCCAGGCCGCAGCCGCCGGCTCCGGCAGGCACCGTGGTCCGGCTTCCCCCGACGACAACAGCTCCCCTGCCCACGGCAAGCACCGCCGTACGCCGGAAGGCCACTGACCGGCCTCGTTGACGATTCCGGTCAGCCCTCGGGCGCCGGGTGGTCCCGCTCAAGCGGAGACTCCCGGCGCCCGAGGCGTTTTCCCCCGCCGTTCCCGGCTGTCCCGGCCGTCCTCAGCCGGGCCCGAGCTGCCACACCTCCGGCGCGGCGAACGTCTCCCCGGGCGGGCGCCCGGCGAAGTGCGGGGTGAGCAGCCCGTCCAGCTCCTCGGCCGTGAAGACGCCCCCGGACGTGCCGAATCGCGCCGCGACCTTCGGCCGCTCCATGACGGCGACCATGCCGCCGTGCACGAGGAGGACCTGCCCGGTCACCCCGGCCGCGGCGGGCGCGGCGAGGTAGCCGACGAGGGGCGCGACGTGCTCGGGGGCCAGCGGGTCGGGCCCGCCGTCCGCGGGGGTGCCGATCCCGGCGAAGATCTGCTCGGTCATCCGGGTGCGGGCCCGCGGGCAGATGGCGTTCACGGTTACCCCGTATTTGCGCAGGGCCTCCGCCGTGGAGGTGGTGAGGCCGACGACGCCGCCCTTGGCCGCCGCGTAGTTGGGCTGGCCGGGTGAGCCGATGAGGAATGCCTCGGAGGAGGTGTTGACGATCCGTCCGTACACCGGCCGCCCGGAGGCCTTCGCCCGTTCCCGCCAGTGCGCGGCGGCGAAGCGCACGGTGTTGAAGTGGCCCTTGAGGTGGACGCGGACGACCGCGTCCCATTCGTCCTCGGTCATGGAGAAGACCATCCGGTCGCGCAGGATGCCCGCGTTGTTGACGAGGACGTCGAGCGAGCCGCCGCCGGTCTCGACGGCGAGCCGGACGAGGTCGCGGGCGGTGGCGAAGTCGGCGACGTCGCCGACGTGGGCGGTGGCGCGGCCGCCGGCCGCCCGGATCTCGGCGGCGACGGCCTCGGCGGGCGCGGCCGACGCCTCGCCGGAGCCGTCCGCGCCGGGCTGCCCGTAGTCGTTGACGACGACGTGCGCGCCGAGCCGGGCCAGTTCGAGGGCTTCCGCCCGGCCGAGGCCGCGCCCCGCGCCGGTGACGATCGCGGTCCTGCCGTGCAGGGACACCATGCCGGTCACCCCCTCAGATCTCGATGCAGGTGCGCAGCGCCTCGCCGGTCCGCATCTGTTCCAGGGCGTCGTTGACGCCGGACAGCGGGACCCGGTGGGTGATCAGGCCCGCGAGGTCGATGCGGCCGGCCCGCCACAGGGCGACGGCCCGTTCGTACGAGCGCAGGACGTCCCCGCCGCCGTACAGGGACGGCAGGATCTTCTTCTCGTCGAAGAACAGCTCGAACATGTTGATCTGGAAGAGGTCGTCCACGGCCCCGGCCCCGACGACGCAGAGCGTGCCGCCGCGCCGCGTCGTCTCGTAGGCGGCCCGGGCGGTGGCGGAGGTGCCGACGACCTCGAAGGCGTAATCGAAGCCCTCGCCGCCGGTGACGCGCGCCCGGGCGTCGGCGAGCCCGTCGGGCGGCACGGCCTCGGTCGCGCCGAAGCGCAGCGCGGCCTCGCGCCGGGAGGCGACGGGGTCGACGGCGACGATCTGCGCCGCGCCCGCGGCCCGCGCGCCCTGGATCGCGCAGATCCCGACGCCTCCGCAGCCGATGACGGCGACGGAGGAACCGGCGGTGACGTCGGCGGTGTTGAGGGCGGCGCCGAGGCCGGTGGTGACGCCGCAGCCGATGAGGGCGGCGATGTCGTAGGGCAGGTCGTCGGGGATGGGCACGGCGCAGCCGGCGCCGACGACGGCCTCCTCGGCGAAGGTGCCGGTGCCGGCGAAGCCGAAGAGGTCGGAGCCGTCCATGCGGAAGTTGGGGGTGCCGGCCTCCATGAGGCTCGCCAGGCACAACTGGCTCTGGCCGCGCTTGCAGGCGGGACAGCCGCCGCAGGGCGGCAGCCAGCAGACCAGGACGCGGTCGCCGGGCCGCAGCCCGGTCACGCCCTCGCCGACCTCGACGACTTCGCCCGCGCCCTCGTGCCCGGGGACGAAGGGCACGAGCTGGGGCAGCACCCCGCTCATCGCGGACAGGTCGGAGTGGCACAGCCCGGTGGCCCGCATGCGCAGCCGGACCTTGCCGGGGCCGAAGCCCACCGCTTCGACGTCGTCGCGGACTTCGAGCCGGGGCCGCCCCGTCTCGTGCTGTACGGCTGCGCGCATGACGGACTCCTCTGACGTGGGAACGACGTAGGAAGGGGCCACTGCGGGTGAGGGGGAACGGGGTCTCTGCGGGTGTGCGTCCGGGTGCGCCCGCGCGCTCACCCGTGCGTGAGGACCGTGTCCGCGAGGACGGGTGCGTCGTCGCGCTCCACGGCGCTGACGGCGACCTGGATCCGGCCGGGCGCCGGGGTCTCCCGCCACATCCGCACGCGCAGCGTCTCGCCGGGGTAGGCGACGCCGGCGAAGCGGGTGCGGTACGCGCGGACGCGCGTGACGTCCCCGGCGAGGGCGGTGTCGACGACGGCCTTGAGGGCGATGCCGTACGAGCACAGGCCGTGCAGGATCGGCCGGTCGTAGCCCGCGAGCTTGGCGAACTCGGGGTCGGCGTGCAGGGGGTTCCAGTCGCCCGAGAGGCGGTAGAGGAGCGCTTGGTCCTCGCGGACGGGCCGCTCCACGGTGGCGTCGGGGGCGCGGACGGGCGCCTCCAGGCGGGTGGAGGCGCCGCGTTCGCCGCCGAAGCCGCCCTCGCCCTTGACGAAGATCTCGCTCTCGCCCGTCCACAGCGGCCCGTCGGCGTCCGCGGCCTCCGAGCGCAGCACGATGACGGCCGCCTTGCCCTTGTCGTGGACGGCGGCGACGCGGGAGGTGAGGGTGGCGGCGCCGCGGACCGGGAGCGGGCGGTGCACGGTGAGGGACTGGCCGCCGTGCAGCACCGCGGCGAGGTCGATGTCGATGCCGGGGGCGGAGAGGCCGCCGGCCTGCGCGGCGCCGCCGCCGGCGACGGTGGCGAAGCTCGGCAGGACGTGGAGCCGGCTCTCCAGGGTGTAGCGGAGCTCGTCCGGGTCCGTGGCGGGGGTGCCCGCGCCGATGCCGAGGTGGTAGAGCAGGACGTCCTTGTGATCCCAGGTCAGGGAGGTGCTGCGAGGGGCGGCGGCGACGGCCCTGCGTACGTCGATGGGCATCGGGAACCTTCCTAGAACGCGTTCTAGCCGATCCGATGGAACCCCCTGTATAGCCGGGTCCGGGACAAATGTCACGGGTGGCCGCCCACACTTGCATCTGCCCAGCTCAGCGGCGGGTTTTCTAAGGTCGAAGCCATGAGTGACAGCAAGGCCGGGATCGAACGGCACAAACCACCGGGGAAATTCGCCTTCCTTCCCTGGCTCTTCATGCTCACCGGGGACGTCCAGGACCTGTTCCGGGGCGAGGTGCCGCTGCCGTGGCTCGGCGGGCCGGGCGTGCTGGCCTTCGCCGCGCTGTACGCCGCCACGGTCTTCACCGGTCTCGACGCGCGGTACAAGGCGACCCGCGTCCCGCGCCTGTCGCTCGCCGGACTGGCCGTCGCCACGTACGCGCTGACCATCGGGTACGGCGGCGACTGGCTGCTGTGCTTCCCGCTGCTGTCGCTGGCCTCCGGCATCGTGCTGCGGCGCGGGCTGACCGAGAGCGGGCGCCGCCTCGGCGTCATCGTCCTCACCCTGGCCGGCTCGGCCGGCCTGATCGCGAGCATGCGCGGCGGCCCCTCGGAATCGCTGACCGTCGCCTACGGGACCCTGCTCTCCGGCTTCGTCACCGCCGCGATCCTCAGCCTCTTCGAGACGGTGGCCCAACTGCGCGCCACGCGCGAGGAGCTGGCCCGCAGCGCCGTCGAGCGGGAACGGCTGCGGTTCTCGCGCGACCTGCACGACCTCCTCGGGCACACCATGTCCGTCATCGTCGTCAAGGCCGAGGCCGTGCGCCGGCTCGCCCCGCGCGACCTGGACGCCGCCGTCGGGCAGGCGGCCGACATCGAGGCGGTGGGCCGGCAGGCCCTCACCGAGATCCGCGAGGCCGTCACCGGCTACCGCGAGGGCAGCCTCACCACCGAACTCGACCGCGCCCGCTCCCTCCTGGAGGCCTCCGGCATCACCGCCGACCTGCGCCAGTCCGGCCCCCCGCTGCCGCCGCAGACCGCGGCCCTGCTGGGCTGGGTCGTCCGCGAGGGCGTCACCAACGTCGTCCGGCACAGCGGCGCGGGCCGCTGCACCGTCGAAGTGCGCGGCGAGACCGACCAGGTGCGCCTGGAGATCACCGACAACGGGCGCGGCGTAGGCTCGGGGCAGGGCGCGCCGGGGACGGGCCTGAAGGGCCTGACGGAGCGCATGGCCGCCGCGGGCGGCCACCTGACCGCCGGCCCGGACGGGCGCAAGGGCTTCCGGCTCGTGGCCGAACTGCCCGTGGACTCGGAGTCCGAGGAGGACCGCACCGCATGATCCGGCTTTTGCTCGCGGAGGACCAGGGGATGATGCGGGGCGCGCTCGCGCTGCTGCTCGGGCTGGAGGAGGACATAGAGATCGTCGCCCAGGTCGGCGACGGCGACGAGATCGTCCCCAGGGCCCTGGAGACGAAGCCCGACGTCGCGCTCCTCGACATCGAACTGCCCGGCCGCAGCGGCCTGGACGCCGCCGCCGACCTGCGCGCCCGGATGCCCGGCTGCCAGGTGCTGATCCTCACCACCTTCGGCCGGCCCGGCTACCTGCGCCGCGCGATGGAGGCCGGAGCGTCCGGCTTCCTCGTCAAGGACGGCCCGGTGGAGGAGCTGGCCGCGGCGATCCGCCGCGTCCTGGCCGGAGAGCGCGTCATCGACCCGGCCCTGGCCGCCGCCGCCCTCAGCGCCGGCCCCAACCCCCTGACCCAGCGCGAGCGCGACGTCCTCGCGGCCGCGGTCGACGGGGCGACCGTGGCGGACATCGCGGCCAAGGTGCACCTGTCCCCGGCGACGGTCCGCAACTACCTCTCCGCGGCCATCGGCAAGACCCGGACCCGCAACCGCATGGAGGCCGTCCGCGCGGCCCGGCAGAACGGGTGGCTGTGACCGGACGGACACGAAGCCCCCGCGGCGCCGCGGGGCGGCGGGCCGCGGGGGCTCGTACAGCCGCGGGGGCTCGTACAAAGACAGGCGGCGGACGAGTCGGCCTGTACGCCGGGTTCTGTCACCCGGGTCCCTTGCGGGGCCCGGGGTAGCGGCCATCCATCTAGGCCTGCCGTTGCCGGCAGGCTCGTGCGGTCTACCCGCGGACTCGGGCGGGCAGCCCTCGATCGTCCGCGCAGGGCCGCCGCGAAGGCGGCCCCTCTTGACCTTGCTCCGGGTGGGGTTTACCTAGCCGCCTGAGTCACCTCAGGCGCTGGTGGTCTCTTACACCACCGTTTCACCCTTACCGGGAGCCTCGCGGCCCCCGGCGGTCTGTTTTCTGTGGCACTGTCCCGCGGGTCACCCCGGGTGGGCGTTACCCACCACCCTGCCGTATGGAGCCCGGACGTTCCTCGGGGGATCCGAAGACCCCACGCGGCCGCCCGGCCGGCTCGTCCGCCGTGCCGACCATGCTACCTGGCGGGGGCTGTCACGATCGCCCGGGGAGAACGCGGAGCCCGTCGCCGCCGCTCCCGCTCAGGCCGGGGCGAACCACACCTTGTCGCGGCCCGGGTCCGCTTCGATCACCCGGACGCGCATGCGGTGCCCCAGGGGCAGGGGAGGGCCGTCGCCGTCGCCCTCGATGTGGCCGATCACCGCCGGCTCGTAGAGGTGGACCGTGCCCGCGGTCGGGCGGTCCGCCTGGACGTCCACCACGTAGGCGTCGAAGACCTGGCCGATCCGGTCGCGCAGCAGCGCCGCCTCGACCAGGTCCACGCACTCCCGCTCCACCTGGCCCGCGCGCCGCGCCCCCGCCTCCATCTCGCCGGGCAGGGAGTCGAGCGCGGCGCGCACCCACTCGGGCGGGTCGGTGCCGGCGGCCGCGGCCAGGCACAGCTCGCCGGTGTAGCGGTCGACCAGGCGGCGCAGGGGGGCGGTGCAGTGCGCGTACGGGGCGGCGAGGGCGGCGTGGCCGGGGTCCGTGGGCAGCGGGCGTTCCGCGGGGCGTTCGCGGTCGAAGACGGTGTAGCCCGCGCCGCGCAGCAGCGCCGTGCACTCCTGGAGGAAGGCCGCGTGCTGGGGGTGGGAGGGGTCGAGCGCGCGGACGACGACCGCGTACGGCATGTCCTCCGGCCAGGTGACGCCGAGGGCGCGCGCCACGCGCCGCAGCCGGTCGACCGCCCGCTCGGGCGCGGCGGGCAGGGTGCGCAGGACGCCGGTGCCCGCGCGCAGCATCAGGTCGGCCGCGGCCATGCCGGTCATCAGGGATATCTGGGCGTTCCAGCCGTCCGCGGGCAGCGGCGTGCGGTAGGCGAGCGCGTAGTGGCCGCCGCGGCGCACGATCTCCTGCTCGGGGACGTTGAGGGAGATGCCGCCCCGGGCGCGCTCCAGCGCCTCGCGCCGCATCCCGATCTCGCGCAGCAGGGCCAGCGGATCCTCGGCCCTGCCGGAGTCCACGGCGGCCTGGACGGCCGCGTAGTCGAGCCGGGCCCGGCTGCGGACGAGAGCGCGCCGCAGGTCCGTCCCCTCCACGCGGCCGTCCGCGTCGAGGTCGAAGCGCCACAGCAGGGCGGGCCGGCTGTGGTCGGGGAGCAGGCTGGCCGCGCCCTCGCCGAGGACGGCGGGGTGGAGGGGAACGCGCCCGTCGGGGTAGTAGAGGGTCACGACGCGGCGGTGCGCCTCGGCGTCCAGGGCCTGGCCGGGGCGGACGAAGGCGGCGACGTCGGCGATCGCGTAGTGCACGCGGAAGCCCCCGCCGTCGCGCCGCTCCAGGTACATGGCCTGGTCGAGGTCCATCGAGCCGGGCGGGTCGATGGTGAACAGCGGCAGCTCGGTGGCGTCGTACGCCGGGAGGCGCGGCCGGCGCGCGGCCTGCTCGGCCTCCGCGAGGGCGTCGGCGGGAAACTCCTCGGTCACCCCGGTGTCCTCGCGGAGCCGGCGCAGCGCCGCCCGCAGGGGGCTGCCGTCCGCGTCGGTCACGTGCATCTTGCGGCGAGGCATGGGACGAGCGTATTTCCGGTGCGGGCGCGGGGCACGGCGAGTGTGGCGTGCGGCGTCGGGACCGGGAGCCGGGGGTCGGGAGCCGGGTCGGCGTTAGGCTCGTCGGGATCCGTACCGATGGGAGAAGACACCGTGCTCGTGCTGTTGCCGCCGTCCGAGGGGAAGGCCGCCGCCGTCGGTTCCGGCGCCGGGGCCGCGCTGGAGGCCGGTGCGCTGTCGCTGCCCGGGCTGGCCGGGGCGCGGGAGACCGTGCTGGCGGAGCTGGTGGAGCTCTGCGCGGGCGACGAGGACAAGGCCGCGGAGGTGCTCGGCCTGTCCCCGGGGCTGCGGGGCGAGATCGCGAAGAACGCGGCGCTGCGGACGGCGGGCACCCGCCCCGCGGGCGAGGTCTACACCGGCGTCCTCTACGACGCGCTCGGTCTGGCCTCGCTGGACGCGGCGGCGCGGGAGCGGGCGGAGCGCTCGCTGCTGGTCTTCTCGGGGCTGTGGGGCGCGGTCCGGGTCGGTGACGCGATCCCGTCGTACCGCTGCTCGATGGGCGTGAAGCTGCCGGGCCTGGGCGCGCTGGGCGCGTACTGGCGCGGCGTCATGGACGACCACCTGCCGCAGGAGGCGGGCGACGGGATGGTGCTCGACCTCAGGTCGGCCGCGTACGCCGCCGCGTGGAAGCCCAAGGGCGCGCTCGCCGAGCGGACGGCGACCGTGCGGGTGCTGCAGTCGAAGATCGTGGACGGGGTGGAGAAGCGGTCCGTCGTGAGCCACTTCAACAAGGCCACCAAGGGCCGGCTGGTCCGGGACCTGCTGACGGCGGGCGCGGAGCCGGCCGGGCCGGCGGAGCTCGCGGAGGCGCTGCGCGGCCTCGGGTACGCGGTGGAGGGCGGCGCGCCCGCGAAGGGCGGCAAGCCGTGGGCGCTCGACGTGGTGGTGACCGAGCTCTGAGGGCCCCTCGCCGGAGCTCTCGTTGCACATAGTGCAACGACCGTTGCGTTAAGTGGCGGCGGCGCGCAGGATGGCCCCGTGACCGCCGCCGCGCCCGTCCCGGCGCCCGCCTCCGTCCTGGGCCTCGCCCCCGTCCTCCCCGTCGCCGTCCTCGCCGACGCGTCCGACGCGGTGCCCCTCGCCCGTGCGCTCGTCGCGGGCGGGCTGCCGGCGATCGAGGTGACGCTGCGGACGGACGCCGCGCTCGATGCGATACGGGCCGTCGCCGCGGAGGTTCCGGAGGCGGTCGTGGGCGCGGGGACCGTCCTCTCCCCGGCCCGGGCGGAAGCGGCGGCCCGCGCCGGGGCCCGCTTCCTGGTCAGCCCGGGCTGGACGGACCCGCTGCTGGAGGCCCTGCGAGGGACGGGGCTGCCGTTCCTGCCGGGCGTCTCGACGGTCTCGGAGATCATGGCCCTGCTGGAACGCGGCGTGAGCGACATGAAGTTCTTCCCCGCACAGGCCGCCGGCGGCACGCCGTACCTCCGGTCCCTGGCCTCCCCGCTCCCCGGCGCCCGCTTCTGCCCCACCGGCGGCATCGGCCCCGACACGGCCCCGTCCTACCTGGCCCTGCCGAACGTCCCCTGCGTCGGCGGCTCCTGGATGCTCCCCCAGGACACCCTCGCCCGCCACGACTGGCCCCGCATCACCCGACTGGCCACCCGGGCAGCCCGGCTGGGGCCCGGCGCGACGGCCCCTGCCTGACGGATCGCGCCCCGCTACGACCCGAACGTGAAGTTGGAGTGGTTCGTGGCCAGTTGCCTGCCGTCCGGGCCGTATGCCGTGACCTGCAGCTGCCAGCGCACCGTCGGGGTCGGGACGAGGAACGTGGGGTGCCAGTCCGTGCTGTCCCACGCCAGGACCGGGGAGCCGATCACGCTGTCGCCGCTCATGCTCTGCTTGGTGATGTCGTTGTAGGTGTGCCACCTGATCGTGCCCGTCCGGCCCTTGAGGCCCCTGAAGGTCACGTTCACCTGGACCTTGGTGACCGTCGGGGTGACCGGGCCCTGGGTGAGGACGCTGACGACCCGTGCCGACACCGCGGGCGAGGACGGTGACGGGGTGCGTGAGGGGGTGACCGGCAGGGGCGGGGTTCCCGGGCTGGAGGAGCCGGCCGAGCCCCCCGTGCCCCCTGTGCTTCCCGAACTCCCTGTGCCTCCTGACCCTCCCGAGCCCCCCGAACTCCCCGATACCGCAGGGTTCGACGAGCCTGCCGGGGCCGGTGGGCCCGTCGCCGGCGGGGGCGCGGTCGTCGGGTCGCGCCCGCCCGCCTCGTCCGCCTCGAAGGGGCCCGCCTTGAAGAGCACCGGCAGGATCGCCGCCAGCACCACGGCCAGGCCGCCGGTCACCCAGTACTTCCACACGTGGGACCAGAAGCGGTTCTCGGGTGGTGGTTGTGGTTGTGGTTGCGGAGGGTCTCCGTCGTGGCTCACCGCGCCACCTCCCCCGTGGTGTCCGGCCTCGCCTCCTGGGACGGTACACCTGGAACGGGTCGTTCGGGCGGGTACGGAGCAGGCGGGGCGGAACCGCCGGCGAAGGCCGTGACGCGGCTCTTCACAGGCGCCCCAGCGGCGCGCAATCTGAACGGCATGACCCCCCTCTCCGAAAACCCCTTCACCCTCGGAGTGGCCTCCGGCGACCCGCTGCCGGACTCCGTCGTGCTGTGGACCCGGCTCGCCCCCCGGCCCCACGAGCCGGGCAACGGCCTGCCCGCCGAGGGCGCCATCACCGTCCAGTGGGAGCTCTCCGAGGACGACGCCTTCCGCCGCGTGGTGCGCAGCGGCACGGCCGCCGCCCCGGCCGCCGACGGCCACACCGTCCACCTGGACCCGTGCGGCCTCGAACCCGGCCGCACCTACTGGTACCGCTTCCGCGCCGAACGCTGGATCAGCCCGGTGGGCCGCACCCGCACCGCGCCCCGGGCCGACGCGTCCGTCCCCGCCGCCCGCTTCGGCCTGATCTCGTGCCAGCAGTACGACGAGGGCTACTACACCGCCCTCGGCCACCTCGCGCGCGAGGACCTCGACGCGGTGTTCTTCGTGGGCGACTACATCTACGAGAACGCCATCGACGCCCGCGCGGGCGCCCGGAACTACACCGAGCCGCTGCCGGAGTTCTACAACCACTGGACGCACACGCTGGAGGACTACCGCCAGCGGTACGCCCTCTACAAGTCCGACGCCGAGCTCCAGGCCGCGCACGCCGCCCACCCCTGGTACGTCACCTGGGACGACCACGAGGTCGAGAACAACTACGCGGGCGACGTCTCCCAGGACAACGACCCGGTCGACCGCTTCCGCGCCCGCCGCGCCGCCGCGTACCGCGCCTACTGGGAGAACATGCCGCTGCGCGGCCCCCAGCGGCCCTCGGGGCCGGACCTGCGCCTCTACCGGCGCTTCGGGTACGGCCGCCTCGCGCAGTTCGACCTCCTCGACACCCGCCAGTACCGCTCCGACCAGGCCTACGGGGACGGCTGGCACATCCCCGGCCCCGAGTCGCAGGACCCGGCCCGCACGATCACCGGCGCCGCGCAGGAGCGCTGGCTCCTCGACGGCTTCCGCACCTCCACCGCCACCTGGAACGTCGTCGCCCAGCAGGTGTGCTTCTCCCAGCGCAAGGAGACGCCCGGCGCGTCCTCCCGGGTCAGCATGGACACCTGGGACGGCTATCCGGCCTCGCGCGACCGCGTCCTGGCCGGCGCCGGGCGGGCGGGCGTCCGCAACCTCCTGGTCCTCACCGGCGACGACCACACCCACTGCGCGTACGAGGTGAAGGAGGACTTCGACGACCCGGACTCCGCCACGCTCGGCGTGGAGTTCCTCGGCACCTCCGTCTCCAGCGGCTTCGACGGGCAGGAGCGCCCCGAGGACTGGGAGACGGCGCGCGCGGCGAACCCGCACCTGAAGTACTACGACGCCCGGCGCGGGTACGTCGTCGTCTCGCTCGACCCGGAGCGCGTGCGGGGCGACTTCCGGACGGTGTCCGGGGTCACCACCCCGGGCGCGCCGGTCTCGACCGCGGCCTCGTTCGTCTCGGAGGCGGGCGCTCCGGGGCTCCGGGAGGCGTGACGGCCCGGCGCCGCCTTCCGGGGGCGGCGCATCGGGTCGCGCATCAGGTCGCGCATCAGCTCAGTGCACCGGCTCAGTGCGTCCCGTCACACCCGCCCCCCGAATAACGTGTAAGACCCAAGTATGGGCCGCGGTCATGACACCATGGTTGAACAGACGACGACCACGGAGCACGGAGCGCGACGCATGACGGACCCGGGCCAGGACACGGCCGAGCAGGAGCAGCAGCCCGCCCGGCCCGCCGAACGCCACTCCGCGGGTCCCGGCATAGCCGGGGCCCGTGCCGCCCGCGCCACGGGCCTCATCGTCACCCTCGTCCTCGGCGGCCTGACCGCGCTGCCGCCGCTCTCCATGGACATGTACCTCCCGGCCCTGCCGGAGGTCACCGGCGCGCTCCGCAGCCCCGCCGCGACCGTCCAGCTCACCCTCACCGCCTGCCTCCTGGGCATGGCGCTCGGCCAGCTCGTCGTCGGCCCCATGAGCGACAAGTGGGGGCGCCGCCGCCCCCTCCTCGCCGGCATGGCCGTCTACGTCGTGGCCACCGCCGTCTGCGCCCTCGCCCCGAACGCCGGGCTGCTGATCGGCTTCCGCCTGGTGCAGGGCCTCGCCGGTGCCGCCGGCATCGTCATCGCCCGGGCGGTCGTGCGCGACCTCTACGACGGCGTGGCCATGGCCCGCTTCTTCTCCACGCTCATGCTGATCTCCGGCGTGGCCCCCGTCGTCGCGCCGCTCATCGGCGGCCAGATCCTGCGCCTGACCGACTGGCGGGGCGTCTTCGTCGTCCTCACCGCCGTCGGCCTGCTGCTCACCCTCGCCGTGTGGCGCTTCCTGCACGAGACCCTGCCGCCGGAGCGGCGCCAGGCCGGCGGCCTCGGTGCGACCCTGCGCGCGATGGGCGCCCTCCTGTCCGACCGGGTCTTCACCGGCTACATGCTCGCGGGCGGCTTCGCCTTCGCCGCGCTCTTCGCCTACATCTCGGCGTCCCCCTTCGTCGTCCAGGACATCTACGGGGCCTCCCCGCAGACCTTCAGCCTGCTCTTCGGCCTCAACTCGGTCGGCCTCGTGCTGGTCGGCCAGATCAACGGCAAGCTGCTGGTCGGCCGCGTGAGTCTCGACAAGGCCCTCGCCGTCGGCCTCGTGGTGATCGCCCTGGCCGCCGCCGCGCTGCTGCTGATGGCCTCCGGCGTCTTCGGGAAGGCGGGCCTCGCGCCGATCGCGGGCGGGCTGTTCGTCCTGATGTCCGCGATGGGCCTGGCCATGCCCAACACCAACGCCCAGGCCCTGATGCGCTCCCGCGACGCCGCGGGCTCCGCCTCGGCCCTGCTGGGCACGTCCACGTTCCTGCTGGGCGCGCTGGCCTCGCCGCTCGTGGGCATCGCGGGGGAGGGCACGGCGGTGCCGATGGCGGTCGTGCAGCTGGTCTGCGCGCTCGCGGCGGCGGCGTGCTTCCTGGGCCTGTGCCGGCCCTGGCAGAAGCGCGACTGAGCCCGCCGGCGGCGCGACCCGGCGGTGCCGGACTGCCGTCCGCCGCGGCCGCTTAGACTTTTCCGAATGCACGCCCCCCATTCCCCCCGGTCCGGCGACGAACTGCGCACCGCGCTCGCCGGGCTCCTCGACGGTCTGCCGCCGCGGCGGGCCGCGCAGGCCGTCGACCGGCTGATCGCCAGCTACCGGGGGCTGACCCCCACGGACGCCCCCGTGCTGCGCGACCGCTCCGACGTGGCCGCGTACGCCGCCTACCGCATGCCGGCCACGTTCGAGGCCGTGCGGTCCGCGCTGGAGGCGTTCCGGGACCGGCTGCCGTCCTTCGTGCCCGCCTCGCACGTGGACGTGGGCGGCGGCACGGGCGCGGCGACGTGGGCCGTGGCCTCCGCCTGGGAGGGCGAGAGCCGGGAGACGACGGTCCTGGACTGGGCCGCGCCCGCCCTCGCGCTCGGTGCCGAGCTCGCCGGGGAGGCCTCCGAGCCGGCCCTGCGCGCGGCCCGCTGGGAGCGGGGGATCATCGGCGACGGCCTGAGGGTGCCGGAGGGCACGGACCTCGTCACCGTCTCGTACGTGCTGAAGGAGCTGACGGACGCGGGCCGCGCCGCGGTCGTGGCCGAGGCCGCCCGCACGGCGCGGGCGGTCGTGATCGTCGAGCCGGGCACGCCCGACGGCTACTTGCGGATCATCGAGGCGCGCGACCGGCTGATCGCGGCCGGCTTCCGCGTGGTGGCGCCCTGCCCGCACAGCGCGGCGTGCCCGATCGAGCCGGGCGCGGACTGGTGCCACTTCTCGGCCCGGGTGAGCCGCTCCTCGCTGCACCGGCAGGTCAAGGGCGGCTCACTGGCGTACGAGGACGAGAAGTTCTCGTACGTGGCGGCGGTACGGGGTGACCTGCCGGAGGCGCCCGCGTCCGGGCCCGCCCGCATCGTCCGCAGGCCGCAGATCCGCAAGGGCCAGGTCCTCCTCGACCTGTGCACGCCCGAGGACGGCCTGACCCGCGAGACGGTGACGAAGCGGCACGGAGACGCGTACAAGGTGGCCCGCGACGCCGACTGGGGCGACGAGTGGCCTCCGGCCGGGGCGTGACCCGGGTGCTCCGCCGGCCGCGGACCGTGCGTGGCTGACCGCGCAGTTCCCCGCGCCCCTCACGGGGCGCGGAACCAGGACGCGGGAGCTACGGCGCTAGCCCCGTAGCTCCTGCGTGCAGCACTTCACGCTGCCGCCCCCCTTCAGCAGCTCGCCGAGGTCCATCCCGATCGGCTCGTACCCCCGTGCGCGCAGCGGTTCGAAGAGCCCCACCGCCGCCTGCGGCAGCAGCACGTGCCGCCCGTCGGACACGGCGTTGAGGCCGAGGGCCGACGCGTCCTCCTCGCTCGCGATCAGGGCGTCGGGGAACAGCCGTCGCAGCACCTCCCTGCTGCCCGCCGAGAACGCGCCCGGGTAGTACATGATCTCGCCGTCGGTGGTGTCGTCGAGGACGCAGAGCGCCGTGTCCAGGTGGTAGTAGCGGGGGTCGACCAGGTCGAGGCCGATCACCGGCCGGCCGAAGAACTCCTGCGCCTCGGGGTGGGAGAGCGGGCTGCTGCGGAAGCCGCGCCCGGCCAGCAGCCAGGAGGCGGTGACGGCGAAGTCGCCCTCGCCCTCGTTGATGTGCTCGGGTTCGAGCACCTCGGCGTAGCCCCGCTCCCGGAACCAGGCCGCGTGGACCGCGGCCTCGGCGGTCCGCTCGGGATGGGCGAAGCGCGCGCCGAGCACCCGGCCGTCCACGACGGTCGCGCCGTTGGCGGCGAAGACCATGTCGGGCAGTCCGGGCCGGGGCTCGAGCTCCTCGACGGTGTGCCCGAGGGCCAGATAGCGGTCCCTGAGGTCCTCCCACTGCGCGAGCGCGAGCGGCAGGTCGACCGGTTTGGCCGGGTCCATCCAGGGGTTGATGGAGTAGGTGACCTTGAAGTGGGCCGGGGGGCACATCAGATAGCGCCGCGGAGTGGCTGCGCGTGGAGCTGTACTACGCAAGGAGTGCTCCTCACGGTGGTGTTGGGCACGTACGGGATCGTCGTGCGTGCCCAAATCGTCCACGCTCCACGGGCTTTGGCGCATGAACCGTACGGGTGGTTTACCGCTGGCTCACTCACGCGCCGGTGGTTCCGCTTCGCCCTTCCCGCAACTTCCGCAGCAGTTCCCGCTTCTGGGCCGCCGCGTCGCCGCCGCCTCCGGCGCGCCCGCCCCGGCCGCCGCCGCGCAGGGCGTTGCGGGAGAGGTTGCTGCGCGTGCCGCCGACTCCGAGCATGCCGCCCGATCCGCTCCTGCTCATGGGGTGCTCCCTTCGATTGAGCGAGACGCTCCGTCTCGCTTCGTCGGTCATCATTCAACGAGACGTATCGTCTTGTCAAGACGATACGTCTCGCTTCACGCGGGGGCTAGGATGCCGCCATGACCGACGCCCCGACCCCGCCCCCGTCGTCCTCGCCGGCCCCCAAGGCCCCCGACGCCTCCCGCCGCAGCGAGCGCTCCCGCCGCGCGATCCTCGACGCCGCCCTGGAGCTGATCGGCGAGACCGGCTTCGCGAAGCTCACCATCGAGGCCATCGCCGCCCGCGCCGGCGTCGGCAAGCAGACCATCTACCGCTGGTGGCCCTCCAAGGCGGCGGTCCTCTTCGAGGCCTGCGTCCTGGAGGGCGTCGACCCGGCCGGCGTCGAGCTCCCGGACACCGGCGACCTCGCGGCCGACCTCCGGACCGTGCTGCGGGCCACCGTCGACGAGCTCAACGACCCGCGCCTCGACGCCCCCACCCGCGCCCTGGTCTCCGAGACCGCCAACGACCCCGAGCTCGGCCGCGCTCTCACCGAAAAGGTCCTCGAACCCCAGCTCCAGGCGTACGCCCGCCGGTTGCGCGCCGCCCAGGAAGCGGGCCAGGTCGACCCGGACGCCGACGTCCGCATCGCCCTCGAACTGCTGGTCGGCCCGCTCTTCCACCGCTGGCTGAACCGCACCCTGCCGCTCACCCACGCCTACGCGGACGCCGTCCTCGACCTCGCCCTGCGCGGTCTCGCACCGCGCCCGTGACCCGTCCGGCGCAGGCTCCGGGCCGGCCGGGACGGCGGACGGGATAGATGGCCCCGCCCGCGCGAGCGGCCGGTCTCACACCCCCTGGATCCGTCCGACGGTCACACCAGGCGCAGGATGGTGGCAGCATTGACCGGAGACCGCGGTCGAAGTGAGGGGATAGATGGAACGCAAGAGCAGGTTCTCCCAGTGGCTGCGCCGCCCCAGGAGCGGAGCGGGTGGCGGTACGGGCACGGGCGCGGCATCCGAGGCCGCCCGCGAGGAACTGCTCCTGGCCGCGGCAGCCGCGGGCTTCCCGCTGGCCCCGGCCGCCCACCCGTCCGGGTACGGCTGTTCCTGTGAGCGCATCGGCTGTCCCACCCCCGGCCGCCACCCCGTCTCCTTCGCCTGGCAGACCCTCGCCACCACCGACGCCGAGAAGGTCACGGCGTGGCTGCGCGGCCAGCCGGAGGCCAATTTCGTCACCGCCACCGGCATCGCGCACGACGTGCTCGACGTCCCCCTGGAGGCTGGCCGGCAGGCCCTGGAGCGGCTGCAGAAGGCGGGCGTCGAGACCGGGCCCGTGGCCACCGTCGCCCCCGACCGCATGCTCTTCTTCACCGCCACCCGCGGCACCCCGGACGACGAGGACGAGTGGTGGCCCTGCGAGCTCGACTGCCATCCCGAGACGATGGACGAGCATCCGGGCCTGCGCTGGCACTGCCGGGGGAGCTATGTGCTGCTGCCCCCCTCGCGGCTGCCGGAGGAGTCCGGGGTGGCCTGGCTGCAGGGCCCCGAGCGGCCGCTGCCGGATCCGCTGACGCTCCTGGAGACCCTCACCGACGCCTGCGCCCAGTACGCGGGCGGCCGCCCCGATCACGAGGCGGCCTGGCCGATCGGCCGCTGACCGGGCCCGTCCGGCTCGCCCCACCGCCCGGTTCCGTACGCCCGGCGCGCTATTCGCCCTGCGCGGCCGTCATCGTGTCGATCCGGTTGAGGAAGTTGATCATCCCGCCGTCCGCGTCCCGCGGGGGCACCTCGACCGCCGCCTCCGAGACCCGCGTGTACGTCACCGAGCGCTTGAGCTCGCCCTTCAGCAGCGCCTTCGTCCGCGGATCGGTGACCGCGGGCCGCAGCCCCTCGGCCATCGTGCGCTTCTCCCGGTGGTGCGCGGTGAAGAACACCAGCGCACCGCCGCCCTTGGTCCGCAGCGCCGGAGCGGGGAAGGCGGGGGCCTTCTCCGGGGTGTCGATGAACTCCGTCCAGAAGGTGGCCGTGCGGCGCACCTTGTCGCGCTCCTCCCGCAGCCCCGTGGTCCGCGGGCCCGGCACGAAGCCCTTGCCCTTGCCGGTGCGCAGGAAGTCGGTGTAGAGGGCGCTCACCTTGCCGGGGTCGGCCATCAGGCCGTGGTCCTTGCCCGCAACCGCCGGGACGGCCTCCGCGTGCCCGTCCTTGCCGGTCGTGAACTCCGGCACCTTCCCCGGGCTGACGATCGACAGGTAGGCCGCCTTCCACGGCTCCTTCACCCCGTACCGCGTGAAGACCACGAGCCAGCGGTTGGCGTCGCGGTTGCTGCGGGTGTCGGCGAGGAAGAACTTCGGCCAGCCGGCCTGCGCGGGTATCGCGAAGCGGGCGTCGTCGAGGACCAGGGAGGGGTACTTCGGGTTGCCGCCGGGCGTCTGGACGCTCTGCGCCGCCAGGTCGGCCTTGCCTATCTCGGCCAGCGCACCGGTCTCGACCCGGGCGATGACGCCCGGGTCGAGCTTGCGGTAACCCTCGTTGTAGCCGTCGGTGAAGGCCTTGAGGACCTTGGCGGCCTCAGCCCTGCCCACCGACGGGACGATCTCCCGTTCCCCGTGCACCGTCATGCACCCGGTCGCCGTCAGCAGCAGCGCCGCCGCCGTTACCGCCGTCCGCCTCGTGCGCGGTCCGCGGCCGGCCCCCCGTCGTCTCATCGGGCTTCGACTCCTTGGTGGCTGCTCGGTTCGGCGCCACCCTACCCGGGGCGAAGAACACCAGGAGGGTGGGTACCAGATACAGCGCCCACGCCGCCACCTGCAGCCAGGTCGGGTCCGGCTGGAAGTTGAAGACGCCCTTGAGCAGGGTGCCGTACCAGCTGTCGGCCGGAACCTGCTCGCCGACGTCGAACGCCTTGTCCCCCAGGCCCGGCAGGATCCTGGCCTCCTGCAGGTCGTGGAAGCCGTAGGCGAGCACGCCGGCCGCGACCACGATCAGCATGGTGCCGGTCCAGGTGAAGAACCTCGCCAGGTTGATCCTCAGCGCGCCGCGGTAGAACAGCCAGCCCAGCACGACGGCCGTGAGCAGCCCGAGCAGCGCGCCGGCCAGCGGCCGGACCCCGTCGTCGGTGGCCTGCACGGCCGCCCAGACGAACAGCGCGGTCTCCAGCCCCTCCCGGCCCACGGCCAGGAACGCGGTGACGACCAGCGCGCCCGTGCCCATCGCGAGCGCGGCGTCCAGCTTGCCGTGCAGCTCCTTCTTCAGGTGCCGCGCGGTGCGCCGCATCCAGAAGACCATCCACGTCACCAGGCCGACGGCGACGATCGACAGCGAGCCGCCGAGCATCTCCTGGGCCTCGAAGGTCAGGGTCTGCGAGCCGTACTGGAGCAGCGCGCCGAAGCCCATGCTCAGCAGCACGGCCGCGGCGATGCCGGCCCAGACCGGGCGCAGGGCGTCCCGGCGTCCGGTCTTGACGAGGTAGGCGACGAGGATGCAGACGACCAGGCTCGCCTCCAGGCCCTCGCGCAGGCCGATCAGATAGTTGCCGAACACGCGGCATCTCCTCTCCGGGAAGAACCGGTGATCATGCGAACAGGGCCCTGCCCCACCAGTCGTCCTCGTCCCGGACGCCCGGCGGCACGGCGAAGACCGCCGAACCCACGTGCTGGATGTACTCGTTGAGGGTGTCGTGGCGCGCCAGGTTCATCTGCAGCGGCACGAACCCGTCCCGGACGTCCTTCTGGTAGGCGATGAAGAACAGCCCGGCGTCCAGCCGGCCGAGCTTGTCCGTGCCGTCCGTGAAGGAGTAGCCGCGGCGCAGGATCGTCGCGCCGTTGTTGCTGTCGGGGTGGGCGAGGCGCACGTGGGAGTCGGGCTTCATGGCCTTCAGCAGCGGCTCGTCGTGCTCGCGCTCCTTGCCGACGGGCGCGCCCTCGGCCTTGTCGCGGCCGAAGATGTCCTCCTGCTCGGCGAGCGAGGTGCGGTCCCAGGTCTCGATGTGCATCCGGATGCGGCGGGCCACCAGGTACGAGCCGCCGGTCATCCAGTCCGGGCCGTCCTTCTCGCCGACCCACACGTGCCGCTCCAGGCGCTCGGTGTCGGTGCCGGCGATGTTCCGGGTGCCGTCCTTGAAGCCCATCATGTTGCGCGGGGTCTGCGCGTCGGGCGTCGTCGAGGACGTCTTGCCGAAGCCGAGCTGCGACCAGCGGATGGCGACCTTGCCCATGCCGATGCGGGCCAGGTTGCGGATGGCGTGCACGGCGACCTGCGGGTCGTCCGCGCAGGCCTGGACGCACAGGTCGCCGCCGCTGCGGGCCGCGTCGAGGTTGTCGCCGGGGAAGACCGGCAGGTCGATCAGGGCCTTGGGCCGGCGGTCCTTGAGGCCGAACCGGTCCTTGCCGTCCTTCTCGAACAGGCCGGGGCCGATGCCGAAGGTGAGGGTCAGCCGGGACGGCTTGAGGCCGAGGGCCTCGCCGGTGTCGTCCGGCGGCAGCTCGTCGTTGCCCGGGACCGCGCCCTCGCCGATCTCGTGACCGGCGGTCATCCGCGCCGCGGCGGCCGTCCACTCCTTGAGCACCTCGACCAGCGCGGCGCGGTCGCTCGTCGTCACGTCGAAGGCGGCGAAGTGCAGCCGGTCCTGGACGGGGGTGGAGATGCCGGCCTGGTGGGCGCCGTGGAAGGGGACCGCGTCCCCGGCCGCGGCGGCCGGGGAGGCGTCCCCGCCGGTGCGCAGCGCGGCGGCGGTGCCGCCCGCGGCCGCGGCGCCGAGCGCGAGGCCGGCACCTCCCCAGCCGAGGACGGAGCGGCGCGAGGGCCTGCCCGCGGCCGCGGTCCCGGCGGCCGGCTCCTGCCGGTCGCCGGTCTTCTGCGCGTCGGTCATGGCTGTTCCCCCGTTACTTCGCGACGGCGCCGGCGAGCTTGGACAGGGGCTCCGCGAGGGCGTTCACGGCGTCGGACAGCTTCTTGCGGTCCTCCTTGCCGACCTCGTCGTACGCCTTGAAGGTGTCGCCGTCGCGGTACTCGCCGAGCAGCTTCTTCAGGTCGCCGAACTGCTTGTCGAGCTCCTTGACGAGCGCGGCGTCGCTCTTGGCGGCGACGGACTTGAGCAGCTCGTAGGACTTCTCGGCGCCCTCGACGTTGGCGTGGAAGTCGACGAGGTCGGTGTGGCTGTAGCGCTCCTCCTCGCCGGTGACCTTGCCGGTCGCGACCTCGTCGAGGAGCTCCTTGGCGCCGTTGGCCATGCTGGTCGGGGTGATCTCGGCGGTGCCGACGACCTTCTGCCAGCCCTTGAGGTCCGTCATCAGCTGGTCGGCCAGCTTCTTGTCGTCCTCGTCGATCTTCTTCTCGTCCCAGAGCGACTTCTCCAGCTTGTGCCAGCCGGTCCACTTCTGGTCCTTCTCCAGGCCGTCCTCGCGGACGTCGACCTTCGGGTCGATGTCGCCGAAGGACTCCGCGACCGGCTCGGTGCGCTCCCAGCCGATGCGGGAGACCGCGTAGAGCTTCTTGGCCTCGTCGACGTCGCCGCTCCTGACCGCGTCGGCGAACTTCTGCGCCGCCGGGATCGTCTCGTCGGCCTGCTGCTGGACGTACTTGCGGTACTCGGCGACCGCCTTGTCCAGCTCCGGGTTCGCCTTCTCCGCCTTTCCGCCGCCGGTGACGGTGACCTTCTGGCGGATTCCGTCGCCCTTCATGCCGGGCTTGCAGGCGATTTCGTAATCGCCCGGCTTCTTGATCGTCGCGGTGATCTCGGCCTTGGTCTTCGGGCCTATGTTCTCCCGCTCCGTCACGATCCGGTCGCCCGCGGCGTATACGTACACCTCGGTGACCTTGGAGCCCGTGTTCTCAATGTTGATCTTTATGTGGCCGGACGGGAAAGAGGTCTTCGAGACCTCGCACTTGTCGTCGGAGGCGGTCACGTTGATCGCGTCGGAGCCCTTGCCGTCCGACTTCTCGGCACAGCCGGACACGGCGGTCAGGGCCGCGGCCGCGGCGACGGCGGCGACTGCGGAGGAGCGGAGGGCGCGCATAGGGGCTCCAGGCGTGCTCGGAGAGGACGGAAAGGACGTTCGCGCCGTAAACGGCATGGCCGAAAACCGGCTGGCCGGATAAGGCCGCCCTAACTTATCTGAGGCTTGCCTACCCTGTTCCCGGACGGGTGCGTGATTCTGCTCTCACAAAGCAAAATCTCGTACCTCGCGCCTCGGGATCACCAATGGCTCACCCGTACGCGGATGATCAATGACCTCGACCGGCTGCGCATACACACGACTGAGCAATTCCGCTGCGAAGACGCGCGCCGGCGGCCCCTCCGCCGCGATCCGCCCCCCGTGCAGGACCGCCACCCGGTCCGCGTACGCGCCCGCGAGCCCGAGGTCGTGCAGGACGACCACCACCGCGGCCCCGGCCGCGGCCCGCTCCCGGCAGATCCGCAGCACCAGTTCCTGGTGGCGCAGGTCCAGCGCTGCGGTCGGCTCGTCGAGCAGCAGGAGCGGGGTGCGCTGCGCGAGCACGCGCGCCAGGGCGACCCGCGCCCGCTCGCCGCCGGAGAGCGCCGCGAACGGACGGGAGGCGAATCCGGCCACCTCGGCGGCGGCCATGGCGGCCCGGACGGCCTCGTCGTCCTCGTCCTCGGCGGGGGTCCCGGCCCACGGCGCGCGCCCCATCCGGACGACCTCCTCCACCGGGAACGGGAACGACAGCTCCGCCGACTGCGGCAGCACGGCCCGGCGCACGGCGAGTTCGGCGGCCGTCCAGGCGGCGGCGGGCTCGCCGTCGATGCGGACCTCGCCGGCGGCGGCCGGCAGGTCGTGGGCGAGCGCGGCCAGGAGCGTGGACTTGCCCGCGCCGTTGGGGCCGACGAGCGCGAGGACTTCGCCGGCCGCGACCCGGATGTCCACGCCGTCGAGGACGGCGCGGCCGGCGAGGCGCACGTGCAGCGCACGGGCCTCGGCGCGGACGGTCCCGAAGGGGGAGGGGAGGGGGAGGCGGCGCTTGCGCCCGCGGCCACGGAGAAGCTCCTTGATCATGCCCAGCCTCCTTGCTTCCGGCGCGTCCTTCGCAACAGCCGGCTGTGTTTTCCCGGGGGCAACCCCCGGACCCCCGGCCGGAAACCTGGCTGCCTCACGCCCAGCCTCCTTGCTTCCGGCGCGTCCTCCGCAACAGCCGGCTGTGTTTTCCCGGGGGCAACCCCCGGACCCCCGGCCGGAAACCTGCCCACCTCATGCCCAGCCTCCCTGCTTCCGGCGCGTCCTTCGCAACAGCCAGAAGAAGAACGGGCTGCCGAACAGGGCCGTCAGGACGCCCAGGGGCAGCTCCGCCGGCTGGGCCGCCGTACGGGCCGCGAGGTCCGCCGCGACCAGGACCAGCGCCCCGCCCAGCGCACTGCCCGGCACCAGGAACCGGTGACCGGGGCCCGCGGCCATCCGCAGCAGGTGCGGCACCAGCAGGCCCACGAACGTGATGACCCCCGCCACGGCCACCGCCGCGGCCGTCAGCAGCGCGACCACCAGCACCAGCACCAGGCGCAGCCGCTCCACGTCCACGCCCAGGTGACGCGCGGGCCGTTCGCCGAGCGCCAGGAGGTCCAGCTTCCGCCCGTACAGCGGCGCGACGGCCAGGCCGGCCAGGGCGCACGGCAGGACGGCGAGCACCTTCGGCCAGGTCGCCTGCGCGAGCGAGCCGAGCTGCCAGAAGGTGATCTGGCTGACCTGGGCGTTGTCGGCGACGAAGATGCCGAGGCCGACGAGCGCCCCGCCGAACGCGTTCACCGCGATGCCGGTGAGGATGAGCGTGACCACCTCCGTCCGGCCGCCCGAGCGCGAGAGGGCGTAGACGAGCAGGACGGTCACGAGCCCGGCCGCGAACGCGCAGACGGTGACGGTCCAGTTGCCGAGGAAGGTCAGCCCCAGGGAGATCGCGGCGACCGCGCCGACCGCCGAGCCCATCGAGATGCCGATGACGCCGGGCTCGGCGAGCGGATTGCCGAACACGCCCTGCATCAGCGCCCCCGCGCACCCCAGCGACGCCCCGACGAGCAGGGCCAGGGTCACGCGCGGCAGCCGTACGTTCCACAGCACGCTCTCGGGGACCCGGTCCAGCTCCGCCCCGCCGAGCCCGGCCCGGTGCTGCAAGGAGCCCACGACGTCGCCGAGCGGGATGTCGTACGCGCCGAGCCCGGCGGAGAGCAGGCAGGCGAGGAGCAGGGCCGCGGCCATGCCGGCGGCGAGGAGGGCGGAGGCGCGGCGGCGGCGCGGCTGCTGCCCGCCGCCGGGCTCACCGGTGGCGCCGGCGGCCACGGGGGAGGGGGCCGTGGTTCTGAGGAGACTCACGTGGCGTCACTTCCCGGCGTGGATCTGCTGGATGAGCGAGGCCAGGACGGTGTCGGTGCGGGGGCCGAAGTTCAGCAGCACGCCGTCGTCCACGGAGGCGACGCGGCGGTCCAGCCCGGCCGGGGTCTGCCCGACGCCGGGGATCTTCACCAGCCCGTCCACGCCGCCGACGGACGCGAGTCCCTTGCTCATCACGAGGATGACGTCGGGCGCGGCCTGGGCGAGGGCCTCGCTCGTGATGGGCGTGAAGTCCTTCTTCAGGCCGGACTCCTTGCCCGCGTCCACGCCGCCCGCGGCCTCGATGAGCGAGTCCGCGCCGGACCCGGCCCCGCCGAGGAGGTAGACGGAGGCCGAGCCGCGCAGGTAGAGGAAGGCGACGCGCGGCTTCTTGCCGCTGCCGCCGCCCTGGGGGATGGCTTCGGCGGCCTTCTTCAGCCGCTGCTGCGTACGGCGGTCGAGCTCGTCCCCGGCGGCGGGGACGCCGAGGGCGGCGGCCACCTTGCCGATGCGCGGGCCGACGTCCTCGAGCTTCTTGGCCGGGTCGAGGACGACGAGGGGGACCCCGGCGGCGCGGATCTGGCCGACGGCCTCCGCGGGTCCGGTCGTGGTCTCCGCCAGGACGAGTGTGGGCTTCAGCGAGAGCACGCTCTCGGCGGAGACGTCGTGGGCGCGGGTCACCACGGGCAGGTTCGCCGCCTGCTCGAAGGTGGCGGTGATGTCGCGGGCGACGACCCGCTCGCCGAGGCCGAGACTGAAGACGATCTCGGACAGCGCTCCGGTGAGCGGAACGATCCGGTCCGTGCTGCGGACGGTGACCTCATGACCGTCCGCGGACCGTACGGTGGCGGGCAGTTGGGTCTTCGGCGTGCCGGCAAGTGGCTCGATACGGTCGGCGGCCGGAGCCTTGGTCGCCGCCGAGGACGCCCCTGAGCTGCCCGAACTGCCCGAGGAGCCGCAGCCGGTGAGGGCCAGGACAGCCAAAGTGAGCCAAGTGAGCAGTGCGGCGCATATGCCGTTGCGGCGTGGGGTAGATATCGCGGAGCCCGCCGACTGCCGTTGAAGCACGGTTCTTTCTGCCTTTCGCTCCGGCCGGGGGTTTCCGACCTGATGGAACGTAGCTTAGGTTAGCCTTACCTAAGTCGCTATAGCGCGACGTCTCACGATGTCTGCCGTCCTGCGCCGAACCGCGCCGTCCCGCCCGGAAGGGGCCCCTTCGATGCTGCCGCCGCCCAGACCCGCCCGAGCCCCTGTCGTCGCCCTGCTGGCGGCGGTGCTGGCGGCGGTGCTGGCGGGGTTGGTGCCGGGGGTGGGGGCAGGGGCGGTCGCGTCCGCGGCGCCCGCGGCACCGGCGGCGCCCGTGGACGGGAACGCCGACGGTGCGCGGACGGTCTCCGGCGGGCGGCTCGACTGGGGCATCAAGTCCTCCTTCCAGAGCTACGTCACCGGACCGATCGCCCAGGGGCGCTGGGACCTGCAGGGCGGCGCCGCCACCATCGGCGGCGGCCGGTTCCGCTTCCACTCCGCCAAGGGCGGCTACGAGGCGGGGAGCGGGGCCTTCGAAGCCGGCTTCTCGGGCGGCGTGCACTTCACGGGCCACAAGAAGCCCGACGGCTCCTACGAACTCGACCTCACCATCAGCCGCCCCACCGTCCGCATCAAGGACGGCAGCGGCACGCTCTACGCCGACATGAGCAGCAAGGCCAAGGGCACGGGCGAGGTCACGCAGGCGTCCCAAGTGCCGCTCGCCGCGCTCGACCTGAAGGGCGTGGACATGCGCGGCGCCGGGACGGCCGTGACGCTGGCCAACGTCCCCGCGACGCTCACCGCCGACGGCGCGAAGGCCTTCGCGGGCTACTACACGGCCGGCACGGCGCTGGACCCGGTCGCGCTGTCGGCGGACGTCCTGGCCGCGGCGAGCGGCGCGCCGGCATCCGGAGCGCCGTCCTCCGGCGCGCCGGAACCGGAGAAGAAGGACGCCCCCAAAGGCGAGTTCACCGGCGCGGCCGTCGACTGGGGCGTACGCCGCACCTTCCGCGAATACGTCACCGGCTCCATCGCCCAGGGCTCCTGGAAGCTGACCGACGGCGCGCAGGACGGCGGAGCGCTCTTCCGCTTCCCGGACGGCAAGGGCACGTACGACGCGGAGGCGCACGCCCTCGACGCCGCCTTCACCGGCACGGTCCGCTTCACCGGCAAGCACCTCGACCTCGCCCTGAGCGCGGTCAAGGTGACGGCGAAGGACGGCAAGGGAACGCTGGCGGCGGATGTCGCGAGCGGCGGGGGCGAGCCGCGGCGGAACGTTTCTCTCGTCACCTTCGACGCCGCCGGCCTCCAGGAGAAGGACGGCCTCGCCGCCGTCACCGAGGCCCCCGCCAGACTCACCGCCGACGGCGCGAAGGCCTTCGCCGGCATGTACCAGGAGGGCGCGGAGATGGACCCCGTCTCCCTCGCCGTCCCCCTCGACGCCAAGGCGAAGCTGCCGCCGCTGCCGGACCTGGGCAAGGCGCCGGCGCCGGCGCCCGCGGCGAGCGCCGCCCAAGGGGCCGATTCCGGACGCAAAGTGTCCGCAAACAGTGCAACCGATACCTCTTCCGACTCGTCCTTCCCGGTGCTCCCGGTCGCCGCAGGCGCCGCGGGCGCCGTCGTGGCGGCGGTAGTCGTCCTCGCCGTCCTCCGTCGTCGCCGGCGGTCCGCCGGCTGAGACCACCCGACTCCGCGCCGGCCGCGGCGCACCCCTCACGCGGCGCGGCCGGCGCGGGCCCGCACCCTTGTTCCGACTTTTGTTGCTTCCGCTGAATCGTTGCTTCCCGCTAAGGAGACCACCGACGATGACCGCCAACTCCCGCCGCGCCGCGCTCGCCGCGCTGGCCACGGCCACGGCGCTCGGCGCCATGACGCTGACGGTTCCCGCGCACGCGGCCACGGCCGACGCCCCGCAGACCCCGGCCCGTGGTGCGTCGCTGTACGACTTCAAGAACGGCACGCTCGAATGGGGCGTGAAGCAGAAGTGGCGGGATTACCTCGGCCCGGAGGGTGCCGCCTTCGGCAAGATAGACGTGGCCGACGGGGTCACTCAGGCCAAGGACAACGGCCCCTTCGCTTTCGTCGGCGGTACGGGCACGTTCGACTCCGGCTCGCGTGCGATCGCCACCACCTTCAAGGGCAGTGTCCACTTCCGCGGGCACCCCGACGAGAAGGGCGAGAAGTGGGGACTCGACTTCAAGTTCTCCGATGTGAAGCTGTCCACCGAGAAGGACGGAAAGGGTGAGAAGGGCTTCATCACCGCCGATGTGACGGCTGGTGAAAAGACCGAGGACGACGTCCCGATCGCGGAACTCGACCTCTCCAAGAAGAAGTACTCCGTCGACGGCAACGCGATGACCTTCCCGGAGATCCCCGCGAAGATGACCGAGCGCGGGTCGAAGGTCTTCGCGTACAAGGGCAGGGTGCATCCCGACTACAAGCCCGGTGCCGCGCTCGACCCGGTCACCCTGAAGGTGGAGTACAGCCGGCAGTCCGGCGAGGGGGCCCAGGGTGGCCAGACCACCGGCGGCGGCTCCGGCGGTACGACCGCCGGCAGCTCGACGACGGGTGGCACGTCGACGACGGGCGGCACCTCCACCGGCTCGACCGGAGGCACCTCCACCGGTACCACCACCGGCACGACCGGCGACACCACCGGTACCGGAACCCAGAAGCCCAAGGGCGAGCTCTACGACGGCAACCTCGACTGGGGCCTGCGGAAGTCCTTCCGGGACTACATCACCGACGGCTTCGGCGCGGGGAAGATCGAGGTCACCAGCCCTGCGACGAAGACCGGCGCCGGATTCCGCTTCCCCAAGGGCGAGGGGAAGTTCGACGAGGCCGGCTCCACGCTGAAGGCGGCCTTCAAGGGGCAGGTCCGCTTCACCGGCCACGACGGCGAGCTGGACCTCACGTTCGGCAAGTTCGAGCTGGAGGCCTCCGGCAAGACCGGCAAGCTCTCCGCGGAGGTCGTCTCCAAGGCGGACGGCGCGAAGCCCAAGACCGTGCAGCTCGCCGATCTGACCCTCACCGACGGCGTGCCCAAGGCCAAGGACGGCGTGGTGCACCTGCAGGGCGTCGGCGCGAAGCTGACCGAAGACGGCGCCAAGGTGTTCTCGTACAAGAAGAGGAACTTCTACAAGGCGGGTTCCGACCTCGACCCGGTGACGGCCGCCGTCGCCGTCGAGGCGAACGCCAAGCTCCCCGAGCCGCCCGCGGGCACCGGGACGGGTTCCGGCTCGCAGGGCAGTGGTAGCGGCAGCAGCAGCTCCTCGTCCGGTACGGGCGGCGGCTCCACCACCGGCGGTGCCGGTACGACCGGCGGTGGTTCCACCACGGGTGGCGGTTCCACCGGCGGCAGTCTCAACACCGCCTCTCTCGCCAGCACCGGGGCCAGCACGCCCACCACCCCCCTCCTCGGCGCCGCCGGAGCCCTCGTGCTCGCCGGCAGCGGTGCCGTGTTCGCCGCTCGTCGGCGCGGCCGCGGCGCGGCGCAGGTCTGATCCGCAGCGCCCCACGTACCGGCGCCCCCCGCCTCCACAGGCCCCGGCGGGGGGCGCCGTCGCTGCGGCCGGGCACGAGCACGAGCACAAGCACGGCCGCGGGAACGCGTCGCTGCACGTGAGCGAACTACCGTTCTGTCGTGCCCCGTTGCGGTGCTAGCCTCGGATGCCCCGGAAGTCACGTGAGGCGCGAAGGGGCAGTGAGGACGCAGTGAAGGCAACGCTGACGGTCAGCAGCCCGGGCTCCGGCCCCGGCGGCGGCGCAGTGAACGATCTCCGCCGGTGGCTGCAACGCCATCCGGAGCTGCGGGCGCACATCAAGCAGGAGCCGGCGCCCGACCCCGCGCCCGGCACCATGGGCGCGGCGTCCGAGCTCCTCACGCTCCTGCTCGCCCCCGGTGGGGCGACGGCCGCCCTGGGCGCGGCGGTCGTGGCCTGGCTGCAGAACCGCCGCGGCAATCAGACGGTCACGATCACCAGGCCCGACGGCACGCAGATCACCGTCACCGCCGAGAGGGTGCGCGACCTGAGTGCCGCGGAGAGCGGCGAGGTCGCCCGGCACCTGGCCGAGGCCCTTGAGCGACGCGAACCCGGCACGGGTTCGGCGGACATGGCGCGCCCGGGCCCGACCGGCAGGGCCTGACCCCGGTGGACGAAGGCCCCGGAAGAGACCTGACCGGCCCCGACTGCCACGCCCTCGTGGTCGGCACGGGCCGGCACCCGGCCGGCGCCCGCCTCGCGGGCCTGCCGAGCGCCACCCGCTCCGCCGCCGCCCTCGCCGAGGCGCTCCGGTCGGTGTGCGGCATGGCGGACGACCGCGGCGACCGCGTCACCCTGATCACCGACCCGGCCGGGCCCTCGGACGTGCTGGCCGCCATGGAGGCCGTCACGGCCCGTGCGGAGGGCGGCGTCGTCCTCTTCTGCTTCGTCGGCCACGGCCTCCTCGGCCCGGCCGAGCAGCTGTACCTGGCCACCTCGGCCGGTACGTCGGCGCACAGCACGGCCCACGCCGTCCCGTACGCCGAGATCAGGAACCTGCTCGGCACGTCCTCCGCCCGCCCCGTGGTGATTCTCGACTGCTGCTTCTCCGGGCTCGCGGAGGCCGTCCAGCAGGGCCCGCGCCGGGACCCGTACGTCTCGGCCCGCCCGGACGGCAGCTTCCTCCTCGCCTCCGCGACGCATTACGCCGCCGCGTTCGCCCCGGAGGGCGAGGAGCACACGCTGTTCAGCGGCGAGCTCCTGCGCCTGCTGCGGGAGGGCGACGCGGGCGGCCCGAAGTGGTTCACGCTCTCCGACCTCTACCGCCTGCTGGACCGCCGCCTCCAGGGCGCGCCCGCCCGGCCCCACTCCGACAGCGTCGGCCGGATCGGCGACCTGGTCGTCGCCCCCAACTCCCGCTACGCGCCCGCGCCGGGGCCCGGCCCGGAGCCGCCGCAGTCCGGCGGCCCGTGCCCGTACCCCGGGATGCAGCCCTTCCTGCCCGAGCAGCGCCACCTGTTCTTCGGCCGCAAGACGCTCACCGGCGATTTGTGCAAGAGGGTGACCGACGGGGCCGGCGGTCCCGTCGTCCTCGTGGGCCCCTCCGGCGTCGGCAAGTCCTCGCTCCTGCGGGCCGGCCTCGGGGCGGGCCTGGAGGGCGACGGGCTCGGCCCCGTGCTGCTCGTGCCGGCGCCCGGTGCCCGGCCCTTCCGCACGCTCACGGCGGCCTGGGCGGACGCCACGGGCCGGCCCTTCGGCGAGGTCGAACGGGACCTGGGCGCGGGGCGTTTCCGCGCACCGGCGGACGGCAGGAAGCCGCCTCGCGTCCTGATCGTCGACCAGCTCGAGGAAATCTTCACGCACTGCGAGGACGGGGAGGAGCGGGAGCTGTTCGTCCGGGCCCTGACCGGCGCGGAGGGGGCGCCCGGCCCCCGCATCGTCCTCGGCCTGCGCGCCGACTACTTCGGCCACTGCCTGCGCGACCCCAGGCTCGCCCGGCTCGTGCGGGACGGTCACTTCCCCGTTCCCCCGATGACCGACGACGAACTGCGCGCCGCCATTGAGGAGCCCGCCGCGCGTGCCGGACTGAGCCTGGAGGACGGCCTGGCCGGCCACCTGCTGCGCGATCTGAAGGACGCGGACGCCGGCGGGCGCGGGACCATCGCCCTGCCGTTCCTCGCCCACGCCCTGCAGGAGACCTGGGCCCGCCGCCACGGCGACCGGCTGACCTTCGCCGGCTACCAGGCCGGCGGCGGGATCCGCACCTCCGTCGGCACCGCCGCCGAACGCATCCACGACTCCCTCGACGCCGCAGGCCGCCGCGCCCTGCGGGAACTGCTGTTGCGTATGGTGCGGCTGGTGGACGGCGACGGCAGGGCCGTACGGCGCCGCGTCCGCACCGGCGAACTCAAGGACCACGAGGCGCTGCTGAAACGCCTCACCGACGCCCGCCTCGTCGTCGACGACGGCGAGCACGCCCAGCTCTGCCACGACTCGCTGCTCCACGGCTGGCCCCGGTTACGGGACTGGATCAACGCCGACCTCGACGGGCTGCTGGTCCGCCGCAGGCTGGCCGACGCCGCCGACGCCTGGGCCGAGGACGGCCGGCCCGCCAGCGGCCTGTACGCGGGCAAGCACCTGGCGGCCGCCCGTTCCCTGACGGCCGGCGACGGGCGGGACGGGACCGCCCTCCTCCTGCCGCTGCGCCCGGTGGAGCGGGACTTCCTGGCGGCGAGCGGGCGCGCTCAGCGCCGGCGCCGGACCGTCCAGCGGGCGGGGCTCGCGATCGTCGTCGTCCTCGCGGTCCTCGCCTCCACCCTCGCCGTCCTGGCGCGGGGCGCGCAGCACCGGGTCGAGGACCGCGAGTCGGTGCTGCTGGCCCGGCAACTGGCGGCCAAGGCCGACTCCCTGCGCGAGCGCGACCCCTTGGCGGCCTCCCGGCTGAGCCTCGCCGCCTACCGCCTGGCGAGCACGCCGGAGAGCCGGTCGAGCCTGTACGCCACGCAGATGTCCCGGGTCCCCGTGGACCTCAAGGGGACGGGCGAGCCGGTGCTCCACCTGGCATACAGCGGGGACGGCCGGGTCCTGGTGGCGAGCCGGCGCGGCGGCCGCGTGCAGTTGTGGGACCTCAGCCGCCCGGCCGCCCCGCGGAAGGCCGCCGCCCTGGACCTCGGCTCGGCGGCGGCCGTCGCCTTCCACCCCCGCACGCGTCTGCTCGCCGCCCAGACGGCCGGCGGCTTCGCGGTCTGGGACGCGACCGACCCGGACCGTCCGCGCCGCCTCGCCGCACGCGGGGCACCCGGCGGGGCGGCGTCCTCGCTGGTGTTCAGCCCCGACGGCGGGACGGTGGCGGCCGGCCTGGAGAAGGGCCGGCTCCTGCTCTGGCAGCTCGCCGACCCCGCCCGTCCGGAACCGGCCGGCGACCGGGTGGTCGCCAAGGAGGACCTCGTGTCCGTCGCGTTCAACCACGACGGCCGGCTCCTGGCGGCGAGCAGCGGCGTCGTGGGCGCGGAGGACGGGTCCGGCGGGTCCGGGGAGATCGGGCTGTGGGACGTACGGGACCCGGTCCGGCCCGCCCTCAAGGACACGGTGACGACCGGCACGGCGACGAGGGTCGCGTTCCACCCGCGGCGCGACCTGCTCGCCGGGGCGAACCGGAAGGACGACCTGTCCGGGTGGACGGTCGAGGGCGGCGCCCGCCTGAAGCTCTTCGCCCCGGCCAAGGGGACCTTCACGTACTGGAAGTACGACGATCTTCCCGCCCTCGGCTTCAGCAAGGACGGCGGCGCCCTGGCGTGGGCGGGCAAGCGGGCCGCCGATCCGGCACCGAGCAACCTGCTCCTGCGGCGCGTCGGGGACAAGGACTCCGCGCTCTCCGACCGCCTGGCGGAGGACAGCAAGCTGCCCGTGACCGCGCCCGCCCAGGCCCTCGCCTGGGATCCCGCAGGGGCGTACCTCGCCGCGGGAGGGGAGGACGGCAGCGTGCGGCTGTGGCCGCAGCGGCCGCCCGCCCCGGCGGCCACCGGCTCCCTGCCGGACTCCGACACCGGGACGCGCCCCCTCAGCCACGACGGCACCCTCATGATCACGAAGGAGCGGTGGCCGGGCTCGCAGGAGGAGACGCACCGGGTGTGGGACATCAGCCGGTGGACGGCGCCGCGGCTGAAGTTCACCGTTCCCCGGTCCTGGGAGGTTCGCAACTTCCTGCCCGGCACGTCCGTCCTCGTGGCCCATAAATGGACGGCGGGCACCAAGGACCACGTCTTCCGCCTGTGGGACATGAGCGGGCCCGGCGCCCCGGACCCCGGCGGCACCGACATCACCATCAACGCCCCGAACGTCAACGTCGGCTTCAGCCCCGACGGCCGGCTGCTGGCCCTGGGGCGGGACCACGACCGCCGCATCGAGCTGTGGGACGTGAGCAAGCCGCGCGCGCCGGTGCGGCGCTCGGTGTTCGCAGGCATGACCGGCGACTGGACGTCGAGCATCTGGTTCCTGACCGACCGGGTCGTCGAGACCCCGGACGGGAAGGAGAAGGTACAGCTCTGGGACGTCTCCGACCCCGGCCGCCCCCGGAGGGCGGGGGTCGTCACGGGCCTGAAGCCCGACGGGAGCCTCGGCTTCGGCCCCACCGGCTCCCGTCACCTCATGCTGGCGGAGGAGCCCGGCCGGAAGGTGGCGCTGTGGGACCTGTCCGACCCCGACCGGCCGCGCCGGGGCGGTCTGCTGCCGCTCGGTGTCAGCGGCTACCAGAACATCGGCAGCGACGTGCTGGTGGCCGTGGACCGCAACAACAGCCTCGAGTTCTGGGACGTGAAGGACTTCCGGCACCCACGGAAGACGCGCACCATGCCCGTGGACCTGGGCAACCCGGAGCGGTCCGAGATCTACAAGGGCTCCGACCGCAGCCGGATCCTCACGGGCAGGAATCCCTACCGGATCTGGGACATCGGGCCCGGCGGGGACTGGCGCACGCCGTACTTCGCCACGCTGCCGCGGGCGAGCCGCGTCCTGCTCTTCCCGGACCGGCTTCCCCTCATCGCGGTCTCGTCCGGGAAGAGCACCGGCGAGGGCGCGCTGACGTTCCTCCTGCACCCCGACACCGACCGGCTCTACGCGGATCTGTGCCGGTCCTCCCCGGAGAGCGTGCCCAGGGAGGACTGGAAGAACCTCTTCTCCGACGTGGCCCACCAGCGCTCCTGCTGAGCGCTCGCGGGCTGGGCCCTCACCCGGCCCGGACGCTCACGCGCTCAGCGGGAACTCCCGGCCCAGCGCCTGGAAGACGGCCGTGTTCAGCGCGAACGCGCGCTTGCACTCGTCGATGACGCGCTGCTTCTCCAGGTCGTCCACGGGCAGGGCGTCCAGCAGCTCGCGGTACTCGCGCTTGAAGGCGGCCGGGTTGGCTATGGCTTCGAAGACGTAGAAGCGGACGCCGTCTCCCTTGCGGGCGAAGCCCCAGGTCTTCTCGGCGGTGCCGCGGATGATCTGGCCGCCGGAGAGGTCGCCCAGGTAGCGCGTGTAGTGGTGGGCGACGTAGCCCGCGGGCCACTCGCGGGCGCACTCCTCGATGCGGGCCGCGTACCGCGCGGTCGCGGGCAGGGGCCGCAGGCCGCTGCGCCAGTCCGGGCCGCCGAGGTGGGCCAGGTCGCGCTCGAGCTCGGCGGTGCGGGCCAGCTCGGGGCGGATGAAGGGGCCGGCGACGGGGTCGTCCGCGAGGGCCGGGGAGGCCGCTTCCAGGGCGCGGTAGACGAACCAGAGCTGCTCGGTGTAGCGGCGGTAGGCGTCGACGCCGAGGCGGCCGCCGAGCATGTCGCTCATGAACGACGAGTTCTCCGCTTCCGTGTGCTGCTCGTGCGAGGCCGTGCGGATGAGCGTGGAGAACGGCGTGGTGGCGGGCGCGTCCAAGGCGGACCTCCGGGTGACCGAGGGGACGGGCGTGGCGTCAGGAAGCCATTCTCGCTACTTAGGCTTACCTAAGTCAATGTCTTCCCGACGTCCCGTCGGTAAAACGTTAGCGCCCGGAGGGCCGCCCCGCAGGGTTACGGAAGGGTGAGGATCTCCGCACCCGTGTCCGTCACCACCAGCGTGTGCTCGAACTGCGCCGTCCGCTTCCGGTCCTTGGTGACGACCGTCCAGCCGTCCTCCCACATGTCGTACTCGTACGTCCCGAGCGTCAGCATCGGCTCGATCGTGAACGTCATGCCGGGCTGGATCAGGGTGTCGTGGTGCGGGCTGTCGTAGTGGGGGACGATCAGGCCGGAGTGGAACGAGGAATTGATGCCGTGGCCGGTGAAGTCGCGGACGACGCCGTAGCCGAAGCGCTTGGCGTACGACTCGATCACCCGGCCGATGACGTTGATCCGGCGCCCCGGCTTGACCGCCTTGATCGCGCGGTTGAGCGCCTCGCGCGTCCGCTCGACCAGCAGGCGCGACTCCTCGTCCACGTCGCCGCACAGGTAGGTGGCGTTGTTGTCGCCGTGCACGCCGCCGATGAACGCCGTCACGTCGAGGTTCACGATGTCGCCGTCGCGCAGGACGGTCGAGTCGGGGATGCCGTGGCAGATGACCTCGTTGACGGAGGCGCACAGCGACTTCGGGAAGCCGCGGTAGCCGAGCGTCGAGGGGTACGCGCCGTGGTCGCACATGTACTCGTGCGCGACGCGGTCCAGCTCGTCCGTGGTGACGCCCGGGGCGATCAGCTTGGCCGCCTCTTCCATCGCCTGCGCGGCGATGCGGCCCGCGACGCGCATCCGCTCGATCGTCCCCTCGTCCTGGATCTCCGGGCCGGAGTACGGGGCGGGGGCGTCCTTCCCGACGTACTCGGGCCGCCGGATGGAGGCGGGGACGGGGCGGGTGGGGGACAGGGTCCCCGGGGTGAGAAGCGACTGGCCAGACATGTCAGCGAGTGTAGCCAGGGCCCATCGGGGACCATGTGGGCGAGACGACGGATGTGAGGGAGGTCCCGATGCCCCTGTTCAAGAAGCGCCCGGACGGCAAGCCGGGCGAGTGGTACTACTGCCTGAAGCACCAGCGGGTCGAGGAGGGCCCGGAGTGCCGCGCCGCCGACCGGCTGGGCCCGTACGACAGCCGCGAGGAGGCGTCGCACGCGATGGAGACCGCGCGCGAGCGGAACGAGGAATGGCGCAACGATCCCCGCTGGAACGATGACGCCGCCGGCGAGGGGCCGAAGGCCGGCTGAGGACGGTCCGGCACCGCCGGTCGCCGGAGGGGCGGGCTGATCGCCGTCGCGGCGGAGAAGGGGCACCGGGAATTTCCGGGGAGCCCTCTCCGCCGCGACGGCGAGCAACCGCTACGGAAGCTCCCGGCGGCGGGACCGGGGCGGCCGGCGCCTACGCGGCCTCCGCCACCGCCTGCGCCGCCTTCTGCTTGCGCATCCGCACCGCGTGCTCGTCCGTCCGCTGGTCGTAGGCCATGAGCTTCGGCAGCGACAGCGCCAGCAGCCCCACGGACGCCACGCACGCCAGACCGCCCGCCCACACGGACGCGCGGACGCCCGTCAGGGACGCCATGCCGCCCGCCCGCACCTGGCCCAGCTGCGGGCCCACCGAGTACGAGAGCAGCTCGATGCCGGCCAGGCGGCCCCGCAGCGCGTCCGGGATCGTCTGGTCCCAGATCGCCGAACGGAACAGTCCGCTCACCATGTCGCAGCCGCCCGCCACGGCCAGGAACAGCAGCACCAGCCACACGTTCCCCAGCCATCCCGCGACGGCCATCGCCGCGCCCCAGCCCAGGGCCGCGTAGACCACCATCCGGCCGTGCCGGTGCACCCTCGACGCCCAGCCGCTGGTCAGGCTCACCGCCAGGGAGCCCACCGCGCCCGCCGCGTACATCAGGCCCAGCGCCCACGGCGCGTCCAGGTCGTCGGCGAGGAAGGGGAAGATCGCGGTCGGGAAGGCGAACAGCATCGCCGCCATGTCGATCGTGTACGTGCCGAGCAGGTCCTTGCGGCTCCACGCGTAGCGCGCGCCCTCCAGGATCCCGTGCAGCGACGGCTTGTCCGCCTCGTGCGCGGCGGGGGAGGGGGCCAGCCCGAACAGCAGCAGCGCCGAGACCGCGTACGAGACGACGTCCAGCCCGTACGCCCACTGCAGACCCGCGTAAGCGATGATCACACCGGCCAGCGACGGGCCGACGATGGCGCCGATCTGCCAGCGGATCGAGTTCAGCGCGACCGCGGCCGGCAGTTGCTCGTGCGCGACGATGCGCGGCACGATCGCCTGCATCGCCGGCCGCTGCAGCCCGCTCAGCGCGCTGACCAGACCCGCCACCACGTACAGCGGCCAGATCATCGGGTGCGGCAGGAGCGTGTTGAGCAGCAGCAGCACGGAGAGGACGCCGAGCCCGGCCTCCGTCCACAGGATCAGCTTCCGCCGGTCCATCGCGTCGGCGAGCGCCCCGCCGTACAGCCCGAAGACCACCAGCGGAACCAGCTCCACCGCCCCGACCGCACCGACCGCCAGCGCGGAGCCGGTCAGCTCCTTGAGCTGCAGGGGCACCGCGATGAAGGTCAGGGCCGTACCGAAGACCGTGACCAGACCCGCCACCCACATGCGGCGGAAGTCACGGGAGGCGCGCCACGGCGTCAGATCGGGCAGGAGGGCGCGGAGCCGACCGGAGGGGGCGTCCGAGGCGGGAGCGGGGGGAGGGGGGTCTTGCGCAGTCACGGGAGACCATGGTCCATAAGCGGAAGATCACTGGCAAACGCTTTTTCGAATGCAGGGTTCCGCTTCGATCTCCGTCCGGGCCGTCCGGGCCGTCCGGACCGCCCCGGCGGCCTACCAGCGCGGCGGCGGAGGCGCCGTCAGCTGGTCCGCCAGCCGCGCCAGCCGGTCACGGAACCGCCGCCGCCCGCCGCGCGGCGCGGGCAGCCCGTTCTCCCCGGCCGCCGCGCTGACCAGATGCTGCACCGTGTCCAGATCGAGCTCCGTCGTCGTCGAGACGCACGACGTGGGCGGCGGCGCGGGCACCGCCAGCCGGTCGTGCGCGAGCGCCGACATCTCCGAGCCCGCGTCCTCCGGGGCCCCGTCCAGCGACAGCACGGTCGCCCCGCCCCGCCGGGCGTCGTGCACCCGCTCCAGCAACCCCTCACCCGGCTCGTCCGCCGTCACCACCAGCAGCGTCTCACCCCGGCGCGCCGCCTCCAGCCGCCCGAGCCCGACCGACAGATGCGCCGGCACCCCCGCCGGAACCCGGTGCCGCACGAGCGTCGGCGACAGCTCCGGCAACCCCGACCAGGCCGCCTCGTCATCCAGATGCGCCGCCAAGTGCCACGGCTCGTACGCCTCGGTCCCCACCAGCAGCAGCCCGCCGTGCCGCCGCGCCACCGACGCGCGCAGCGCCCCGGCGAACCGGCGCGTGTCCTGCAACCACTCGGTTCCGGCCAGCACTTCCCGCAACAGCGCGACCCGTACGGCGTCCATACATCCGCATGGTTCCGCAAGTTGGAGCGCGGCCGGGGCAGTTACGGGGGTTCTCACCCATATGGGCGGGGGTGGTGCCGGGGCCGGGGCCGGGGCCGGGGAGGGGGAGGCGGCGGCCGGGCAGGGGCATGGCGGTGACGGTAGCCGGATCCGGCTGCTGCCGCTGAGCGAAGCGCCCCCACCGGCGGCCGTCAACGCCGCCCGCCCCGGCGCAGTTTCGCGGGCGGCAGAACGCTCAACCCGTTGCGGACCGCGCCGGCCCTTCTACGCTGGAGAGGTGAGCAGCCACGCCTCGAAGTCCGCGCCCGCGCCCGCCGCCCCCGTCATCCCCCTGCGCCCCGCGCCCGTTCCCAGCGAGCCTCTCTGGCGAAACGTCGTGGGGGACGTTCTGCGGCGTGAGCGGCTTGCTCAGAAGCGGACGCTCAAGGACGTTGCGGACGCGGGGCGGATCTCCATGCCGTATCTGTCCGAGGTGGAGCGCGGGCGCAAGGAGGCCTCCTCCGAGGTGCTTGCGGCCGCTGCCAAGGCGCTCGGGCTGAGCCTGGCCGAGTTGCTCGCCCTGGTGCAGGCGGAGCTCATCCGCCTGGCGAGCCGTACGCACGTGCAGTCCGTCCGGACGGTCGGCCGGGCGGCGGCGCGGCAGTCGGCCCCGCGGCAGAGCGAAGTGCGCCTCGCGGCCTGACCGCCGGTCTCACTGCCGGGGCGGCCCGACTGTCGCCCCGGCAGCCCGGCGGCCGCCCACCCCCGTAGCGCGGCCGCCCGCCGTGGGCGCAACCCTCAGGCGGCAGCCGCGAACGCCCTGCGGCTGAGGACGGCGTCGGCGAGGCCGTAGGCCACGGCTTCGTGCGCGGTGAAGACCTTGTCGCGGTCCATGTCGGCGCGGAGGGACGCGACGTCGTGGCCCGTGTGACGGGACAGGACCTCTTCGACCTCGCTGCGGATGCGGAGCATCTCCTTGGCCTGGAGGGCGAGGTCGGAGACGGTGCCCTGCCGGCCGCGGCTGGCCGGCTGTCCCAGCAGGATCCGGGCGTGTTCGAGGACGAAGCGCCGTCCCGGGTCGCCGCCGGCCAGCAGGACGGCGGCGGTCGAGGCGGCCTGGCCGACGCAGAACGTGGAGATCGGGGCGCGGACGAAGGTCATCGTGTCGTAGATGGCCATGAGCGAAGTGAAGGATCCGCCCGGGGAGTTGATGTAGAGGGCGATCTCGGTGTCCGGGCCGGACGATTCGAGGTGCAGCAGCTGGGCGATGACGACGTTGGCGACGCCGTCGTCGATCTCCGTGCCGAGGAAGATGATGCGCTCGGAGAGCAGCCGGCTGAAGACGTCGTAGGCCCGCTCCCCGTTGGGGGTGCGCTCGACGACGGTCGGAATGGTGTACTGGCTCATGTCGTCAGAGTCCGATCCGTCGCTTGGTGCCGGCCGGGCGGACGTCCTCCAGGGATTCCACGACGCGGTCGACCATGCCGTAGTCCTTCGCCTGCTGCGCCGTGAACCACCGGTCGCGGTCGCCGTCGCGGGAGATGGTCTCCTCGGACTGGCCGGTGTGCTCGGCGGTGATGCGCTCGATGGCCTTCTTGGTGAATTCGAGGTTCTCGGCCTGGATGGCGATGTCGGCGGCGGTGCCGCCGATCCCGGCCGAGGGCTGGTGCATCATGATCCGCGCGTTCGGCAGGGCGTAGCGCTTGCCCGGCGTTCCGACGGTGAGGAGGAACTGCCCCATGCTGGCGGCGAATCCCATGGCGAGGGTGGAGACGTCGTTGGGGATGAGCCGCATCGTGTCGTAGATCGCCAGCCCGGCCGTCACGGAGCCGCCGGGGCTGTTGATGCAGAGGGCGATGTCCGTGCGGGGGTCCTCGGCGGAGAGGAGGAGCAGCTGGGCGCAGACGCGGTTGGCCGAGGCCTCGTTGACCTCGGTGCCGAGGAAGACGATGCGCTGCATGAGGAGCAGCGACGCGAGGTGGTCGTCGAAGCGGGTCGGGGACGCTTCCGCGTCGCTTGCGTACGGCGCGAGGGTGAGCGGTGGCATGGAGCCTCCTTGGGCCGGAGTGTGATGGCGTGGTCCCTCCACTCTCCGGCCGCCGGCACCGCCCCGACAGCCTTCTCTGCCCCCAGCAGATTCGCCGACGGCAGAGCGGCGGGCCACCGCGTCGGGGCGGGGCCCCGGTTATTGCCAGAAGAGCTCTTCGACCACGATCTGCGGGTCTGCCGTGCGGCGGACGAAGACGAAGCGGGCCCACCCCCGGCTGCCGTCGAAGAAGAGGACGTGGGGGCCTCGAAAGAGGGTGGACCTGATGGGCTGGACCCGGACTTGTTCTCCGGGCCGGTACGGATCCTTGGCAGTGAGGATGTCGATCAGGGCTTCCCGGAACCTGTCCCTCACTTCTGCGGGGAGCGAGTCACGGTACGTGCGGGCCGCTTCCACGTAGTCGATCTGCCAGGGTGGTCCCATCAGCCCGTCGTTGGTCACCGGCCGGGCTCCGCGTGGCCGGCTTCGCGTCGCAGGTGTGCGGCCTGTTCGAGGAGTGCGCGGGCCTCGGCGGGGTCCCCGGCTTCGGCGGCGCGCTCTTCGAGATCGGCCACTTGGGCGTCCAGCCCGGGATCGCGGGCGAGAGCGTACTCGGTCCACCAGAGGGCCATGAAGGCCGGTACACACGCGAGGTCGTATGCGTCGGCGATGTCTCGCTTCCAGTGCCGGTCGAAGTCGGCGAGGAGCTGCGGGGCGTGGGTGGCGATCGCTTCCCGGAGGGCTTTCGGGTTGCGTTCGGGCATGGGGGGGACGCCTGCGGGGCGCTGCGCGGCAGACCTGGCGCTCATGCGGCCTTCCTCTGCTCTTCGTCTCTTGCGGCACTGTTGAGGATCTGGCGGATGCGGGAGTCGGAGAAGCCGGCGGCGCCTGCGATCTCGGCTTTGCGGCCGTGGACGGGCTTGGCATCGAAGGCGCTGACGATGGCGGCGTGGAAGTCGGCTTCGGCCTTCTTCCATGCGCGGCGCGCGGCAGTGACGGCGTCGAGGGCGGGGTCTTCACCCTTCTTCTTGATCACAGCCGAAAAGCGTAACAGAATCCGCTTTTCACTGCGCTTTATCTTTCGGAAGCGGGTGCGGGAAAGCCGTGTGCCCCGGCCCGTACCGGCTATGCCGCCGTGCCGTTCTACGCCACCCGGTCCGCAGCCGGGGCCCGGTCCGTGCCGGCGGCGTCGGTGGTGTCGGCGGTGCCGGTGGCGTCGCCCGCGTCGCCGCTCGCGATCACCCGTGACGGTTCCGCCCCGTCGCGGTCCAGGGCGCCGGAGACCACCGCGCACAGCAGGCCCGCCGCGGCCAGGGCCGCGCCGACCAGGGTGGGGGACGTCCAGCCCCAGCCGGCCGCGATGGCCACGCCGCCGAGCCATGCGCCGCCCGCGTTGGCGAGGTTGAACGCCGAGTGGTTGGAGGCGGCGGCGAGCGTGGGGGCGGCCTTGGCCTTGTTCATGATGAGCATCTGGAGGGGGGTGCTGGTCATGGAGCCGGCGGCGCCGAGGAGGACGACGGTCACCAGCGCCGCCCACTTCACGTGCACCGTGAAGTCGAAGACGACGAGGACCGCCGCGAGGCCGGCCAGGGCTCCGTAGAGGGTGGGGCGCAGGGCGCGGTCGGTGAGGGGGCCGGCCGCCAGGACGCCCAGGGTCATGCCGATGCCGAAGAGCGCCAGCACGAAGGTGACCGAGGTTTCGGAGAAGCCGGTGACCTCCACGGCCATCGCGGACAGGTAGCTGTAGACGGCGAAGACGCCCGCGAAGCCGAAGACCGTGGTCAGCAGGCCCAGCAGCACCTGGCGGCCGCCCAGGGCCCGCAGTTCCCCGCCCAGGCCGGCGCCCTGCTCGCGCGGCAGTTCGGGGATCAGCCGGGCGAGCGCGGCCATCGCCGCGAGGCCGATCGCGGCCACGACGAGGAACGTCGCGCGCCACCCCAGGTGCTGGCCCAGGAGGGTGGCCGCGGGGACGCCGATGATGTTGGCGACCGTCAGGCCGAGGAACATCATGGCGACGGCCCGGGCCTGCCGTCCCTCGCCCGCGAGGCGGGCGGCGACCACGGAGCCCACGCCGAAGAACGCGCCGTGCGGCAGCCCGGCCAGGACCCGGCCCGCGACGAGCGTCCCGAAGGAGGGGGCGATCGCGGAGGCCAGGTTCCCGGCCGTGAAGACCGCCATGAGCAGGATCAGCATCCGCTTGCGGGGGATGCGCGAGCCGAGGGCGGTGAGCAGGGGGGCGCCGACGACGACGCCGAGGGCGTAGGCGGAGACCAGGTAGCCGGCGGTGGGGACGGAGGTCCCCAGGTCGTCGGCGACGTTGGGCAGCAGGCCCATCATCACGAACTCGGTCGTCCCTATGCCGAAGGCGGAGACGGCGAGCGCCAGCAGAGCCAGGGGCATGAGGAGGGGGCCTTTCGGACGGGCGTGCGGGGGCAAGCCGTCCAGCCTACGGGATGGCCGCGCCGGGTCAGGCGGTGCTCCTTCCGGCGGCGGTCGCCTCCCACTCGCGTCCTATCTGCCGGAGCAGCGCCGGGTACACCCCCACGTAGCGGAAGATCTTGATGCCTGCCATGTAGAGGGTGCCGAGGAGACCGTTCGGCTTCACCAGGACGGCCATCTGCGCGTGGTGGCCCCCGGCCCCGTCCGCGACCCAGCCGAGGTGCAGCACTCCTCGTACGGTTCGGTTGGCCATCTCGGCCGCCCACTCGTCGTGCGTCTGGTAGACGGAGGTGAACGCGCTGAAGTCGGGTCCCCGGGGGCCTTCGCGGAGGTCTGCGGGGAGCCGGTCCCGCAGGCCCGGCTCCCGGTCGCCCACGCCGGTGCCGGGCTCGTCCCAGCCGAGCAGTGCTCCGAGCTTCCGGCGGATCGCGACGAGCGCGCGCCCCACGGGGGAGTCGGGGTAGGCCCCTGCGCCGGTCGCGAACTGCTTCACCAGGTGGGCGAGGTCGTCCGGGCCGCCCGGTGTCGGGAGTGCCCAGACGTCTTCCAGGCGGAAGTCGGCGGCGATCTCGTGGATCCGCCAGGGGCGGGAGGTGTGTGCGGTGTCCGGCAGCCTCATGATCGGTCCCCATCTATACGATGCCGTATAGATCGAGGTTAGGCCCGTTGTACGGCTCCGTATAGACGGGCGTCGCGTGAGGGGAGACACAGCCATGGGCGCCATCCGCACGCCCCGCGGGAAGTGGATCGAGGAGGGGCTGCGCGCGCTCTGCGCCGGCGGTCCGGAGGCCGTCCGGATCGAGTCGCTGGCGCAGGCGCTCGGCGTCAGCAAGGGCGGCTTCTACGGCTACTTCCGCAACCGGGACGCGCTGCTCGCGGAGATGCTCGACACGTGGGAGCGCGAGGTCACCGAGGAGGTGGTGGAGCGGGCCGAGAGCGGCGGGGGAGACGCCCGGGCCAAGCTGGAGCGGCTGTTCACGATCGTGTCGGCCGCCGCCGACCGGACGGTGACGAGCGTGGAGGCCGAGCTCGCGATCCGCGAGTGGGCACGGCGCGACGAGGCCGTCGCGGAGCGGCTGCGGCGCGTCGACAACCGGCGCATGGACTACCTGCGCTCGCTGTTCGGCCCGATCTGCGCCGACGAGGACGAGGCCGAGGTCCGCAGCCTGCTCACCTTCTCCTCGCGGATCGGCACCCGCTTCATGGCCGCCGACCACGGCGGGCGCAGCCACGCGGAAGTGATGCGGCTGACCAGGAAGTGGCTCCTGAGATAGCCGCTTCCTGGCCGCGCCGGCGCAGTGGGTCAGATCCTGACCCGCGCCGCCACCGGCAGGTGGTCGCTCTTCGTCGCCGGCAGCGTCCACGCCGAGACCGGGTCCATGCCGCGCACCATGATCTGGTCGATACGGGCCATCGGGAAGCTCGCCGGCCAGCTGAAGCCGAAGCCGTCGCCCGCGGCGCCCTGGGCGGAGCGCAGCTGGGAGGTGATGGGGGCCAGGGAGCGGTCGTTCATGGTGCCGTTGAGGTCGCCGAGGAGGATGACGCGCTTCTCGGGCTCCTGCGCGATGGCCCGGCCGAGCGCCTCGGCGCTGCGGTCGCGCTGCCCGGCGGTGAAGCCCGCGTTGAACTTGACGCGCACCGACGGCATGTGGGCGACGTAGACGGCGACGGGGCCCTGGGGAGTGCGGACGGTGGCGCGCAGGGCGCGCACCCAGCCGAGCCGGATGTCGACGGGCTGGACCAGCTCCAGGGGGTACTTGCTCCATATGCCGACCGTGCCCTGCACGGAGTGGTGCTTGTACGTGCCCGCCAGCGCCTTCTCGTAGCGCGAGGCGTTGGTGAGCTCCTCCAGGGCCACCACGTCGGCCCCGGAGGCGGCCACGGCCCGGGCCGTGGCGGCGGGGTCGGGGTTCTCGGCGTTGACGTTGTGGGTGGCCACCGTGAAGTTGCCGCCCTTGGCGGTCTTGTCGCTGAGCAGGCCGCCGAAGAGGTTCACCCAGGTGACGACGGGGAGCAGCAGCGCGATCAGCGCGGTCGCCGAGCGGCGCACGATCGCCAGGACGAACAGCACGGGGATGCCCAGGCCGAGCCAGGGCAGGAAGGTCTCGGTCAGGCTGCCGAGGTTGCCGACCCGGTTGGGTAGCTGGGTGTGCAGGAGCATCAGCAGGCCGAGCAGGACCGCGAGGGCGGCGAGGACGAGGCCGCGCCGCCAGACGTCGCGGTCCCGCCACCGGTCCATGAGGCGCCGGGCCCCGGATCCGGTCCCCTCCGGACCGGCTCCGTCTCGGCCCGTCTCCTGCATGTACGCCTGCGCCATCCGTCGTCCTCAACTCTTCATCCGCTGCGGCCCCGCCCACCAGACGATAGGTGATCACCCGGCGAGTGCGGCATGCGCCGCTTCCGCTTCCGACGTGACGCCCCTGGAGGGGGCGTCGGTGGGAAGGACGACACCACGGCGGACCGGGGTTCCGGCCGGGGGGCCGGCCGGGGCGTGCTGTGACACAACGGGCATATTCGCCGGAGTCCGGGGCCGTACGGCGCCCGCCCGCGTCCCGTACGGCACCCGCCGCGTCCCGTACGGCGGGCGCGCCCGGCCGTCAGCGGGGGCGCACGCCCTCCAGGACCGCGTCGACGATCTTCCCGGGGAGGTCCTCCGGCAGCTCCGCCCGCTCGTGGAACATGGCCCGCGACAGCATGGGGCTGACGATGAGGTCGCCCATCAGCTCGACGTCCAGGTCGGAGCGGACCTCACCGGTGGCCATGCCGCGCCGCAGGACGGCGTGGACCGCCTCGCGGCGGGCCGTGACGACCTTGTCGTGGTACTCCTGCCAGAGCCCGGGGTGGGCCTTGATCTGGGCGAGGACCGTGCGCAGGACGGCCGAGGAGCGCTTGGCCAGCCCGCGCCGGCGCAGCGTCTCCAGCAGCGTCACCAGGTCGTCCCGCACGGACTCCCCGGCGAGCTCGGGGGCGGCGTGCTCCAGGGAGCGCATGACGTCGAGCATCAGCGCCTCCTTGCCGGGCCAGCGGCGGTAGACCGTGGCCTTGCCGACGCCGGCCTCGCGCGCGATGCGCTCCATCGACAGCTCGCCGAGCGTCACGCCCTCCTCGAGCAGGCGCAGGACGGTCTCGACGACGGCGGTGTCGAGGGCGGCGTTGCGGGGGCGGCCGCGCCGCTCGGGGGCGTCGGCCGTCCGGGGGTGGGTCATGCGCCCGCTCCCGCTTGTTCCTTCTGGCCGTCCGGGCGCGCGGCGCCGGGCGCCGTGCGGACCGCCCCGCGCCTGGGCAGGAAGAGGGCGACGACGGCCGCGCCGGCCAGGGCGGTGGCACTGGCGCCGATGAGGGTGACGTGCATGGCGTGGACGAAGGCCTCGTGCGCGGGGCCGATGAGCGCCCTGCCCTCCGGGCCGAGCGTCGCGGCGACGCTCAGGGTGGCCTCGACGGACTCTCCCGCCGCGTGCCGCGCCTCCTCCGTCAGGCCGGGGAGGGCGGCGATCCGGCCGGAGATGCCGTCGCGGTAGGTGGTGGACAGCACGGAGCCGAGCACGGCGATGCCGAGCGAGGCGCCGACCTGCCGGAAGGTGTTGTTCACGGCGGAGCCCGAGCCGGCCCGCTCGCGCGGCAGCGACTGCATGATCGAGACGGTGGCGGGCGGCATGATGTGCGCCATCGAGGCGCCCTGGAAGAACAGCAGCACCTCCAGCACCCAGACCGGGGTGTCCTGGTCCAGCAGCAGGAAACCGGCCATCGTCGCGGAGACCATCACCATGCCGCCGGTGCACACGACGCGCACGCCGAACTTCTCGACGACGCGGCGGACGCGCACGGCGAAGAACATGTGGGCGGCCGCGAGCGGCAGCATCAGCAGCCCGCTCTGCAGCGGGGAGAAGCCGCGCACGCTCTGGGTGTAGAAGACGGTCATGAACGTCACGCCCATCAGCGCGAAGAAGACCAGCGCGATGGCGGAGACGGCGGCGGCGAAGGCCGGGTTGCGGAACCAGCGCACGTCGAGCGAGGGGTGGTCCGAGCGCCGCTCGTGCAGGACGAAGAGGACCAGGACCAGCAGGCCGGCGCCGGCCGTGCCGAAGACCTCGGGGTCGGTGAAGTCCGCCAGCTGGCCGCCCTTGATGATGCCGTAGACCAGCAGGACCAGGCCCACGACCGAGAGCCCCGCGCCGACCGGGTCCAGGCGGCCCGGCCGCGGGTCCCTGGAGTCGGGGACGAGCACGGACATCGCGGTCAGGGCGGTGATCACGATGGGGACGTTGACCAGGAAGACCGAGCCCCACCAGAAGTGCTCCAGGAGGATGCCGCCGGTGATCGGCCCTATGGCCACGGCGAGGCCCACGGCGCCCGCCCAGATGCCGATGGCCTTGGGCTGCTCCTCGCGCTCGAAGACGTTCATGATGATCGCGAGCGTCGCGGGCATCACGAACGCGCCGCCGAAGCCCATGAGCGCGCGGAAGGCGATGAGCTCGGTGGGCGAGCCGGAGAAGGCGGAGAGCACGGAGCCGGCGCCGAAGACGACCATGCCGGCGAGCAGGACCTTCTTGCGGCCGAGGCGGTCGCCCAGCAGGCCGGCGGTGAACAGGATCCCGGCGAAGACCAGGGTGTAGGAGTTGACGGCCCATTCCAGCTGGCTCTGGGTGGCGCCCAGGCCGATGGGCGCGGGGGTGGCGATCGTCTTCATCGCCACGTTCAGGATCGAGTTGTCCAGGACGACGATGAGCAGGCTGAACAGCAGGACGGCCAGGATCGCCCAGCGCCTGCGGTGCACCGCCTCCGGGACCTTCCGGGGCGGCGCGGCGCCCGGGGCGCCGGAGGGAGCGGGTGTCATGCCCGCCAGCCTAGATCCTTTCCGATACGAACCCGTCTCGTATTGGAAAACCTTTACCCCGGCCCTACGAACGGGTGTGCGCGGGGGTCCCTTCCCCGCCCGGAGCACGCGTGTCAGCATGGAGGGGATCCGGGGACGCCGTCTGGGCGCCTCGAGACGACATCAAAACAGGAGCACACCAGCCATGACGACGACGCATGCCTCGAACACCCCCGACAGCAGCCGCGACCCCAAGGCGCTGTACGGGGGCAAGGGATCCCGGCGCATCACCGTCCGCGACATCGCCGCCGCCAAGGCGCGCGGCGAGAAGTGGCCCATGCTCACCGCGTACGACGCGATGACCGCCTCCGTCTTCGACGAGGCCGGCATCCCCGTCCTGCTCGTCGGCGACTCGATGGGCAACTGTCACCTCGGCTACGAGTCCACCGTGCCCGTCACCATGGACGAGATAGCCGTCCTCTCCGCCGCCGTCGTCCGCGGCACCAAGCGCGCCCTGATCGTCGCCGACCTGCCCTTCGGCTCCTACCAGGAGGGCCCGGTCCAGGCGCTGCGCAGCGCCACGCGGCTGATCAAGGAGACCGGCGCGAACGCGGTCAAGCTGGAGGGCGGCGAGCGGTCCGCCGAGGCGATCAAGCTGCTGGTCGACGCCGGCATCCCGGTGATGGCCCACATCGGCCTCACCCCCCAGTCCGTCAACGCCTTCGGCGGCTACCCCGTGCAGGGGCGCGGCGAGGAGGCCGCGCAGCAGCTGCTGCGCGACGCCAAGGCCGTGCAGGACGCGGGCGCCTTCTCCGTCGTCCTGGAGCTCGTCCCCGCCGAGCTGGCCGCCGAGGTCACCCGCACCCTGCACATCCCGACCGTCGGCATCGGCGCGGGCTCGCAGTGCGACGCGCAGGTGCTCGTATGGACGGACATGGCCGGCATGACGTCCGGCCGCGTGCCGCGCTTCGTCAAGCAGTACGCGCAGCTGCGCGAGGTCCTCGGCGGGGCGGCGCGCGCCTTCGCGGAGGACGTGGTGGACGGCGCGTACCCGGCCGAGGAGCACGCCTTCCACTAGGAGGCGGGCCGCCGGGCGGCCCACCCCGCAAGAGCTGACAGGCCACCGACAAGCCGCTGTCGGCGGCCTGTCGGTGCGCTGTCAGTGGCGGCTGGCACCGTGGTGGGCATGACGCGAAACGACACCTCACGGGGGGCGGGCAGCGGCGGGAACGCCGTCGAGGTCCGCGGCCTCGTCAAGCACTTCGGGGAGACCAAGGCGCTCAACGGCGTCGATCTCGACGTACGCGAGGGCACCGTCCTCGGCGTGCTCGGGCCCAACGGCGCCGGCAAGACCACGCTCGTGCGCTGCCTGTCCACGCTGCTCCGGCCGGACGGAGGCACCGCCCGTGTCGCGGGGTACGACGTGGTGGCCCAGCCGCGCCGGTTGCGCCGGGTGATCGGCCTGACCGGCCAGTACGCCTCGGTGGACGAGAAGCTGTCCGGCTTCGAGAACCTGTACATGATCGGCCGGCTGCTGGACCTCTCCCGCAAGGACGCCCGCCGCCGCGGCGAGGAGATGCTGGAGCGCTTCTCCCTCACCGAGGCCGCCAAGCGCCCCGCCGGGCAGTACTCCGGCGGCATGCGCCGCCGACTCGACCTCGCCGCCTCCATGATCGGACAGCCGTCCGTGCTGTACCTGGACGAGCCCACCACGGGCCTGGATCCCCGCACCCGCAACGAGGTGTGGGAAGAGGTCCAGCGGATGGTCGCCGAGGGCGCCACCGTCCTCCTCACCACGCAGTACATGGAGGAGGCCGAGCAGCTCGCCCACGAGCTCACCGTCATCGACCGCGGCCGGGTCATCGCGGGCGGCCGGGTGGACGAGCTGAAGGCGAAGGTCGGCGGCCGCACCCTGCAGATCCGCCCGGCGGACCGCGCCGAGCTGCCCCGCATGGTCGGCGCGCTGGCCCAGGCCCGGCTCGACGGGATCGCCGGCGCCACCGCCGACGAGGCCGAGGGCGTCGTCAACGTCCCCATCGTCAGCGACGAGCAGCTGACCGCCGTGGTCGCCCTGCTGGGCTCGCGCGGCTTCGCGATCTCCGGCATCTCCACCCACCTGCCGAGCCTCGACGAGGTCTTCCTCGCCGTCACCGGCCAGAAGGCGTCCGCCCCGCAGCAGGACGCCGCCGACACCGACGCACTCCAGGAGGTCGCCGCATGAGCGCGGCCGCACTCACCGCGCCCGCGACGGCGCCCGCCCACGAGGGGCGCATCGGCCTGCGGGCCAACCTGCGGCACATCGGCGCCCTCGCGCGCCGCAACATGCTGCAGATCAAGGCGGACCCGGAGTCGATGTTCGACGCCGTGATCATGCCGATCATCTTCATCCTGCTCTTCACCTACGTCTTCGGCGGCTCGATGGCCGGCAAGGGCCACGAGCAGGAGTACCTCAACTACCTCGTGCCCGGCCTGATGGCCATGCAGGGCATGAACATCGCCATGGCCGTCGGCACCGGCGTCAACGACGACTTCAAGAAGGGGGTGATGGACCGCTTCCGCACCATGCCGATAGCCCGGTCCTCCGTCCTCATCGCGAAGATCGTGGTCGAGATCGGCCGGATGCTCATCGCCACCGCCATCCTGCTGGGCATGGGCTTCGCCCTGGGCCTGTCCATCACCACGACCCCGCTGCACCTGCTGGCCGCGGTCGCCCTGTCCGTGGTGTTCGGCGCCTCGCTGATGTGGGTCTTCATCCTGCTGGGCCTGTCCCTGAAGACCCCCCAGGCCGTCCAGGGCATCGCGATGCTCGTCCTGATGCCGCTGCAGTTCGGCAGCTCGATCTTCGCGCCGACCGCGAAGATGCCCGGCTGGCTGGAGGGCTTCACCGAGTACAACCCGCTGTCCAACCTCGCCGACGCCGCACGGCACCTGATGCGCGGCGGGCCCGTCGCCCACTCGGTGTGGATGACGCTGGCCTGGGCCGTCGCCATCACCCTCGTGACCGCGCCGCTGGCCGTCTCGAAGTTCCGCAAGAAGACCTGAGCCGGTCCCGTGTCCGCGTCATACGAGGGCGGCGGCCTCCTCCAGGGTGAGGCCGCCGCCCTCGGCGTACGCGCGCTCGTACGCGTCGTCGCCGAGCAGCTTCCGCACCGCGGCCTCCGTGTGCTCGCGCACCTCGCGCTCCACCGACGCCACCGGGAAGTCGACCGGGCGCAGGGCGTCACCGGCGCCGATCAGCCGTGCGGCGCGCAGCGCGTGCTCCCCGCGGGCCGCGGGCTCCGCGCGCTCCCCGCCGGCCAGCCCGGCGTAGGCGAAGGCGGCGAACAGCAGCTGCGTCATCGGCAGCTGCGGCACCGCGAGCGCCGACAGCGGGTCGCCGGCCATCGACAGGGCCTCGCGCAGCCTCGGCAGGGCGTCCGCCGGGCGGCCCTCCAGCGTGTCCAGCCAGGCCATCTGACCGCACATCAGGCTCTCGAACATCACCACCGAGCGGATGCCGAAGTCCGACACCAGCGCCTCGAAGATCTCCCGGGCCTCGGCTGTCCGCCCGGTGCGGGCCACCCGCACGCCGAGCTGCAGCCTGCCGAAGACCGCGGCGTCCGTATTGCCCTGCTCCGCCTCGGCGATGGCGTCGCGGAGCATCTGCTCGCCCTCCTCGTCGCCGACCGTGCCCGCTTCCACCAGCGCCCCGGCGAGCCGGGCGCGCAGCGCCGGCAGCTGCCCGGTCGAGCCGAGCTCGCGCACCTGCTCGACGGCCTCCCGGTAGTCCTCGGCCGCCAGGCCGAACTGCCCGCGCCGCTCGTGCACCTCGCCCAGGCCCGTCAGGCCCTCCGCCACGCCCCAGGAGTCCCCGAGCCGCCGGAAGATCCGTACGCTCTCCTCCGCGTCCGCGGTGGCCTGGTCCAGCCCGCCGGGCTGGTCGTTGAATATCTTCGAGCGCAGCTGCAGCGAGTGGCCGAGCTCCCACTCGTAGCCCAGCTCGCGGCAGCGCGCGACCATCGCGTCCAGGGTCCTGTAGAGCCTCTCGAAATCGCCGGTCATGAGGACGGCGAAGAAGACGATGAAGCCCGGCACCCGGCAGGCCTGCGGCGGCACGTCGGCGTAGGCCGCGGAGATGCGGCGCAGCCTGCGCTGCGTCTCCGGCGCGTGGATCACGGCCATGTCCGTGATGCTGACCAGCCGCGCCAGATGCACCCCGCGCCGCGCCTCCGCCAGCACGTCGGGCGCCATCGGCGGCGGCTGCTCGGTGCACGTCACGTACAGCGGCACGACCGGGGCGACCGGCTCGGCGAACGGGTCGGGGCCCATCGCGCCCACGGCCTCCGCCCAGTGCGCGGCCTCCGCGCGCTGGTCCCTGAGCTGCCAGAACCAGCCCATGGACAGCGCCAGGCACAGCGCCTCCTGCTCGTCCTGCGCCGCGACGGCGCGCCGCAGGGCGGTGCGCAGGTTGTCGTGCTCCAGCTCCAGCCGCTCCAGCCAGACGCCCTGGGCCGGGCCGCGCAGCAGCGGGTCCGCGGTGCGGGCCAGCTCGCGGTAGGCCACCAGGTGGCGGTGCTCGGCGCCTGCCCGCTCGCCGGCCTCGTCCAGCCGCTCGGCGGCGTACTCCCCGACGGTCTCCAGCAGCCGGTAGCGCATCTCGCCGCCGGCCGTGGGCTCGGCGACCACCAGCGACTTGTCGACGAGCGAGCCGAGGAGGGCGGCGACGTCCCGGGCCCCGACGGCGCCGGGGTGCGCGGCGCCCGTGCTCGCGGCCGTGCCCGTATCCGTATCCGTGCCCGCATCCGTGCCCGCGCCCGGCCCGTCGGAACACACCTCCTCCGCGGCCGCCAGGTCGCAGCCGCCGGAGAAGACCGACAGGCGGCGCAGCACGGCGCGCTCGGGCCCGTCGAGCAGGTCCCACGACCAGTCGACGACGGCGCGCAGCGTCTGCTGGCGCGGCAGGACGGTGCGGCTGCCGGAGGTCAGCAGCCGGAAGCGGTCGTCCAGGCGGTCGGCAAGGGTGCGCGGGCCGAGCAGCCGCAGCCGGGCCGCGGCGAGCTCGATCGCCAGCGGCAGCCCGTCCAGGCGCCGGCAGATCTCGGCACACGCCTCCGGGTCGTCCTCGACGCGGAAGCCCGGGCGGGCCGCGGCGCCGCGGTCGGCGAGCAGCCGCAGGGCGACCGTGTCGGGCAGCGGCTCCACGGGCCGCACCGCCTCGCCGGGCACGCCCAGCGGCTCGCGGCTGGTGGCGAGCACCGTGACGCCCGGGCAGTGGGCGAGGAGCGTCTCGGCGAGCCGGGCCGCGGCGTCGACGACGTGCTCGCAGTTGTCGAGGACGAGCAGCATGCGGCGCGGCGCGCAGTGCTCGGCGAGGCGCGCCAGCGGGTCCGTCGCGGAGGCGTCACCGGCGGCCCGCAGCCCGTCGGCGGTCGTCCGCACCACGGTCTCGCGGCCGCCGAGCGCGCTCAGCACCGCCTCGGGCACGGTGGCCGGGTCGTCGACGGGCGCGAGCTCGGCGAACCACACGCCGTCGCGCCACCCGTCCCCGTCCCCGTCCCCGGCGACGGCCTCGGCGGCCTCCAGCGACAGCCGCGTCTTCCCCGCGCCCCCGGGCCCGAGCAGCGTCACCAGCCGGTGCGCCCGCAGATCGCTCCCGATGGCCGCGATGTCGTCCTCCCGCCCGACGAAGGAGGTGAGCCGGGCGCGGAGGTTGCCGGGCGGGGGCAGGGGGCTGCCGTGCGGCGCGGGCGCGCCGGGGGAGGGCCTGGTGCCGCCGGGCGCCGGCGCCGCGGGCGGGTACGGCCGGTCGGGCGGCTCCGCGGCGCTGCCCGGAGCGGCCCCGCCGTTCGGTGTCATGGCGCCATCAGGCGTGGAAGCGCCCGGCGCGCAGGGCGTGCCCGGGCGCGGTGCGGCGTCGTGCCGGGCGCCGTACGCCGCTCCCTGTTCCGGGTTCAGCAGCTCGGCGTGGAGGGTGCGGAGCTCCGGGCCCGGGTCCGTGCCCAGGCGGGCGGAGAGGTCGTCGGCGATGTCCGCGTACGCGGCGAGCGCCTCCGCCGGGCGCCCCGCCGCCCGCAGGGCCCGCAGCCGCACGGCGTGCAGGGGCTCGTCCAGCGGATGCTCCTCGCACAGCGCGGTGAGCTCCGGAAGGATCTGCTCCGCCCGGCCGAGGGCGACCGCGGCGGCCAGCTGCGTGCGGCGGGCGTCCAGGCGGCGGGCCTCGTAGCGGACGGCGAGGGCCGCCCGGCCCGGGAGGTCGGCGAGGACGGGCCCGCGCCACAGGGCGAGGCCGGTGCCGAGCAGGTCCGCGGCCCGGGCGGGGTCGCCGTCGGCGAGGGCCCGCGCGCCGTCCTCGGCGAGCTGCTGGAAGCGGTGCAGGTCCACGTCCTCGGGCGCGGCGCGGAGCCGGTAGCCGCCGGCCGCCGAGGCGACGGCGTCGTGCCCGACGGCCCGCCGGAGCCGGCCCACGAGGGCCTGCAGGGCGCCCGCCGCGTCGGCGGGCGGCTCGTCGCCCCAGACCTCGTCGATCAGCGCCTCGGCGGTGCGGACGCGCCCCGGGTGGAGCGCGAGCGCGGCGAGCAGGGCGCGCAGCCGGGCGCCGCCGAGGGCGGCGGGCCGGCCGTCGCCGGAGTGGGCCTGGGTGGTGCCGAGGATGCCGTAACGCACGGCCCCATTCTCTCCCGGGCCCGTACCGGCCGGGTTACGGCCCGGAGGGGTGGAGGAAGTACCGTCACCCGGTACGTCCGCCGCAGCCGCCCCGCCCGGGCGGCCGGGCGGGACCGCCCACTTCACAGGAGCAGAAGCCATGCCTACAGCGACCCGCGGCGAACGGCGCGTGAGTCCCGTTTTCCTCGCCCTCGTCGCCATCATGGGCGTCTCCATATGGGCGGTGTGGACGGACTTCTCGGCGAGCCCCGGCTTCGCCGTCTTCCTCTTCGTCGTCTCCGGCTGGGTCGTCTCGCTGTGCCTGCACGAGTACGCGCACGCGCGCACCGCCCTGCACGGCGGCGACCTCACGGTGGGCGCCAAGGGCTATCTGACGCTCGACCCGCTGAAGTACACGCACGCGCTGCTGAGCATCGTGCTGCCCGTCATCTTCGTGATCATGGGCGGGATCGGCCTGCCCGGCGGCGCGGTCTTCATCGAGCGGCACCGCATCCGCGGCCGCTGGAAGCACAGCATGATCTCGGCCGCGGGCCCGCTGACGAACGCCGCGTTCGCCGTGGTGGTCACCGCCCCGTTCTGGCTCGGCGCGATGGACGGCGTCCCGGACCACTTCCGCTACGCGCTCGGCTTCATGGCGCAGCTCCAGGTGACCGCCGCGATCCTCAACTTCCTGCCCGTGCCCGGCCTGGACGGCTACGGCGTGATCGAGCCGTGGCTGTCGTACAAGGTGCGGCGCCAGGTGGAGCCGTTCGCGCCGTTCGGGATACTGGCCGTCTTCGGCTTCCTGTGGATCCCCGAGGTCAACCACGCGTTCTTCGACATGATCGACGCGGTGCTGCGGTTCCTCGACGTGACGGTGTGGGACACGTACTGGGGCCAGGAGCTGTTCCGTTTCTGGCAGGGCACCCCGGACATCCCGCCGCTGTCGGGCATCGTCCTCTGAGCCGCCGGCCACTGGCCACCAGCCACCGGCCGCCGGCCGATCGACTGATCGACTGATCCGCGGCGCGGGAAGGTCCCGGGCCCCCCGTGTGGCCCGGGACCGGTCTCATGCCGCGCTCACGCCGCGTCCCAGGTGACCGGGAGGCTGTGCACCCCGTAGATGTTCGAGTGGGTGCGCAGCGGCACCTCCCCGGCCGGGACGGCCAGGCGCAGCGTCGGGAACCGGCCGAAGAGCGCCGGCAGGGCGACCCGCATCTCGACGCGGGCCAGCTGCTGCCCCAGGCACTGGTGGATGCCGTGGCCGAAGCCCAGGTGCCCGGTGGCCTTGCGGTGCAGGTCGAGGACGTCGGGGCCGGGGAACCGGAGGGGGTCGCGGTTGGCGGCCTCGAAGGAGACGGTGACGGTCTCGCCGGCCTTGATCACGTGGCCGTCCAGCTCGACGTCCTCCAGGGCCGCCTTGATGCCGGTGTGGGCGATGGTCAGGTAGCGCATCAGCTCCTCGACCGCCTGATCGGCGAGGTCCGGGTCGCTGCGCAGCGCGGCGAGCTGGTCCGGGTTCTGCAGGAGGGCGAAGGCCCCGTGGGCGATCATGTTGGCGGTGGTGTCGAGGCCGGCGCCGAGCAGGAAGCCGCCGAGGCCCGCGAGCTCCTCGTCGGTGAGGTCGCTCGTGGTCAGTTCGCTGAGCACGTCGTCGGTGGGCTCGGCGCGCTTGGCCGGCACGAGCGTGTGCAGGTACTCGTGTATCCCGGTGACGGCGGCGTAACGCGCCTCGTCCGAGGAGCGCATGTCGGTCAGCGTCAGCGTGTGCCGGTGGAAGAGCTCGCGGTCGGCGTAGGGGACGCCGAGCAGCTCACAGATCATCAGCGCGGGGATCGGCTGGGCGAAGGCCTCCACCAGATCGGCGGACGGGCCCCGGCGCTCCATGGCGTCCAGGTGCTCGGCGGTGATCTGCTCGACGCGTTCGGTGAGGGCCCGCATCCGGCGGACGGTGAACTTGCCCGCGAGCAGCCTCCGGTAGCGGGTGTGCTCGGGGGCGTCCATCCCCGTCATGTCCCCCACGGGCGCCGGGGGCAGGCTGCCGCCCTCGGGCAGGCCGGGCAGCGCGAGGGGGAAGTGCATGAGCTCGTACCGCGAGCTGAAGCGCGGGTCGGCCATGATCGCGCGGACCGTGGCGTGGCCGGTGGCGAGCCACCCCAGGTGGCCGTCCGGGTAGCGCATCCGTACCAGCGGCTGCTGTTCGCGCAGTCCGGCCAGCTCGGCGGGCGGGTCGAAGGGGCAGCCCTCGGTGCGGGCGGTCGGCAGCGCGGCCAGGGGCTCGGCGGCGGGCAGTTCGCGTTCCATGGAAGTCCTCCGGTTGCAGGGGGTGCCTCTCGAAACCCGCGCGGTGTTCCGCGCTGTGACGTCATCATGGCACCGTCATGGCGCCATACGCAAGAGAGGGTGGCGCAACGGGGGAGTGGTGGCGTCACGGATGGCGGCGTGCCGAAGAGCGGGCGGCAGACCGAAGGGAAGAGCCCCGGGCCGGGAGGCGGCCTGGGGCTCGGGAGTGCGGGGGAGGGCGGGGTCAGGAGAGCGCGTCCTCCATCGTCGACACCCAGTACGTGACGCGCAGCGAGTCGTCGATGTGCACGCCGCCGGCCGGGAGGGCGGCCCTGGCCATCCTGTCGCTGCCCTCGAAGCCGACTTCGAGGCTGTTCGCCGTGCGGCCCTCGCCGCCGCTGCCGTCGCCCGCGGAGAGGATCACTGCCGCGTAGCCCTTGCCGCCCGGCGGCAGGGAAGTGACCGCCTGGGGCTTGGTGTTCTCCATGATCGGCGGGACGGACTGGGCGCCCTCGAACTTCACGGCGGGGTATCCCTTCAGGTCGCACATCTTGGAGCCCGTGTTGGTGACGGTGAGCAGCATGTGGTTGAGGGGGCGGGGGAGCGGTGCGGCGACGACCTTGGTGTTGGCGGCGGTGCAGGGCACGCGGTTCTCCGGCGCGTACGGGTCGTGCGTCGTCGTGCCGGTCCGCTGCGCGCCGTGCGGCGCGGCGCCGGCCGACCCGCCCTTCGGCGCACCCGGCTTGCTCTGGGCCGCGGCCCCCGCCTGCGGGGACTTCGCGGACTCCGGGGGCAGGGAGGCCGCGCCGGAGGCCGTGCCCGGCCCGGAAGGCTGCGCGGAGGCGGCGCCCTCCTTGCGGACGCCCTCGCCCTCCCCGCTTCCGCTGCACGCCGCCAGCGAGAGCATGGCGAGCGCGGCGGCCGCCAGGCCCGCGGTGGCGAACGGGCGGGGGCGGAGGTGGGTTCGGTGGACGGAGGCGCGCATGGCTGGTCTCTTTCTTCGCGGACGGGCGGCGGGGTGCCGCTCAACCGGATTGCGGGAGCGGCGTGCTTGGATGGCGAAAGCTTGTGCGGTACCTCGTCCCGGACGCCAGGGTTCCCGGCCGATCAGGGACGCGGGAACGCTCGCATAGGCTCTGACCTGGGGGAATGTCGATTCCCTGGAACGGGTACCTGGGATGGGGGAAGTGACGTGGAGGCGGGCGATCTCGCGGAGATGCTGCGGTCGCTGAAGGAGCGGTCGGGCCTGAGCTACGGGGTGCTGGCCAAGCGGCTGCACGTCAGTACGTCGACGCTGCACCGGTATTGCAGCGGGTCCGCCGTGCCGACGGAGTTCGCTCCGGTGGAGCGGCTGGCCCGGCTGTGCAAGGCCACGCCGGAAGAACTGATGGAGGTTCACCGGCGGTGGATCGTCGCGGATGCGACGCGCGGACGTAAGACACAGGCGGCGGCCGCCGTGCCGGAGGCGGCGGCCGCGGCGGCCCCGGAACCGGAGTCGGCCCCGGATTCGGAGGCAGCGGTTCCGGCCGCGGCTGCGGTTGCCGCGGAGCCGATACCCGGGGCCGCCCCGGAGCGGGCTGACGAGCGGCCTCCGGCAGCCGCTCCCGCCGGTTCCGTCTCGTCGGCGTCGGTGGCGCCATCGGTGGCCGCGTCGGGCAAGAGCGTGGTGCCACAGCGGTGGCGCCCGTCCCGGAAGGCCGTCCTCGCCGCGCTGTCGGCCGTCGCCGCGGCCACCGTGCTGGGCTCCACCGCGCTCGCCGTCGGCCTCGGAGGCGACGACGGGCCCGGGGCCGCCGCCGAGCGCCCCGCGGGAGCGGCCTCCCCGGCGGTGGCCGGGGCGCACGGGAAGCCGGGGAGCTCCGGCGGGCCGAGCGCGGGCCCCGGCGGCAGCCCGTCCGCGTCGGCGTCCGGAAACGAGAAGAACGAGAAGAAGGAAGGGGGCGAGGGCGGCGACGGGGAGAAGGAGAGCGGCGCCCCCGCGGCGTCCCCGTCGCAGGGCGGCTCCGCCCCCGCGGCCCCCGGAGGCAAGCCGCACGACGGCACCGCGGAGAAGGGCGTCCCCCTGACCGCCCACGTCCGCCCGTACGCCTTCGAGGACCCCTGCACCCAGCGCTATCTGGTCGACCGGCCCCCGGGCGACGTCACGCCGCCCCCGACGGAGCAGGACGCGCCCGGCTGGGTGTCCACACTGGGCGGCGTCGCGGCCGGCGGGCAGTACATCGAGATCACCCTGCAGGGCGTCGGCAAGGACACCGTCGTCCTCGAAGGGCTGCACGTGCGCGTCCAGGGCACGAAGGCGCCGCTGCCCTGGAACAGCTACATCATGGGCGTCGGCTGCGGCGGCGACGTGTCGACGAAGTCCTTCGGCGTCGACCTCGACGCCGCCCGGCCCGCCGTCACCCCGAAGGACGGCCAGCGCGACTTCCCGTACAAGGTCAGCGAACGCGACCCCGAGGTCTTCTACGTCAAGGCGGCCGCCGCGCAGCACGACGTGAAGTGGTACCTGGAGCTGCAGTGGTCCAGCGGGGACCGGCGCGGCGTGCTCCGGCTCGACGATCAGGGCAGGCCCTTCCGCACCAGCGGAGCCGGGGGCAGGCCCGTCTACCAGCAGCCGCCGGGGTCGTCACAGGGGTGGGTGCCGGCGCCCGACGCCTGACGCCCGGGGGCGGGCGAAGGGCGGGGGGCCGGTCCTACGCGTCCCCGCCCTCGGCGGCGGCCTTGTCGTTCTTCGCCTTGCGCACGTAGTACCAGGCGATGTTGGACGAGACGCCGAGCATCAGGATCCAGACGATGCCGAGCCAGCTGCCCTGCGCGAAGGAGACGGCGGCCGCCGCGACCGAGAGGACGCAGACGGCGAGGGCGTAGAGGGCGAGGCGGGGCATGGGGGACGGCTCCTGTCCGGGGGCGCATACGGTCACGATCCCGGCCATTGTCGCTCAGGCGGCGCGGCGGCGCGGCGTCCCCCCACCCGCCGCCGGTCAGACGTCGGTGACGCGCAGCCCGGCGTGGGCCTTGTAGCGGCGGTTCACCGAGATCAGGTTGGCGACGAGCGACTCCACCTGGTGGGCGTTGCGCAGCCGGCCGGCGAAGACGCCGCGCATGCCGGGGATGCGGCCCGCCAGGGCCTGCACGACGTCGGTGTCGGCGCGCGCCTCGCCGAGGACCATCACGTCGGTGTCGATCGCCTCGATCTCCGGGTCCTGCAGCAGCACCGCGGAGAGGTGGTGGAAGGCGGCGGTGACGCGCGAGTCCGGCAGCAGCGCGGCGGCCTGCTCGGCGGCGCTGCCCTCCTCCGGCTTGAGGGCGTAGGCGCCCTTCTTGTCGAAGCCCAGCGGGTTGACGCAGTCGACGACGATCTTGCCGGCGAGCTCCTCGCGGAGCCCTTCGAGGGTCTTGGCGTGGCCGTCCCACGGCACGGCGACGATCACGATGTCGCTGCGGCGGGCGCACTCGGCGTTGCCGGCGCCCTCGATGCCGAGGCCCAGCTCGCCGGCGGCCGCCTGCGCCCGCTCGGCCGCCCGCGAACCGATGATCACCTGCTGACCGGCCTTGGCCAGCCGGTAGGCGAGGCCGCGGCCCTGGTCACCGGTGCCGCCGAGCACGCCGACCACGAGGCCGGAGACGTCGGGGAGCTCCCAAGGGTCCTTCGCCGGGGCCTTCTTCGCGTCCTGGGCAACATCAGAAGTAGTCATGACAGCGATACTGTCACGCTGCGGCACACTGGACTCATGTGCCGCAGCATCAAGACCCTGCGCCCGCCGATGACGCCCTCCGTCGAGGACGAGGACATCCGCGCCGCCGCCCTGCAGTACGTACGGAAGGTGTCGGGGTTCCACCACCCCGCCGCGCACAACGAGGCCGTGTTCGAGGAAGCGGTGACCGCCGTCGCGGCGGCCACGCGGCGGCTCCTGGACGGCCTGGAGGTGCGCGGCGCCCGGCGCCCGGGCTAGACCGCGCAGGCGCCGTCCGAGCAGGCCTCGCCCGCTCCGGCCTCGGCCTCGGTGGCTCCTGCCTCGGCCCCCGTCGCCTCCGCGACCTGCTGGAGGATCTTCAGGAAGGTGGCCGGGTCCTGCCCGCCCTGGACGGCCCACTGCCCCTCGAACACGAACGTCGGCACCGCGGTGACGCCCCGCTGCCGCGCCTCCTCGATCTCGCCGAGGACCTCGTCGCGCAGGTCGTCGCCGCCGAGGAAGACGGCGACGGGGCCGCGGTCCAGGCCCACGGCGACGGCGGCGTCCGCCAGGTGCTCGCGGTCGCCGATGTCGATCCCCTCGCCGAAGTGGGCCTCCAGCAGCCGCCCCTTGAGCCGGGCCTGGACGTCCGGCCCGTACTCCTCCAGGACGAAGCGCAGGAGCCGGTGGGCGAGGAGGGAGTTGTTCTCCACGACGGTGTCGAAGTCGAAGGCGAGCCCCTCGTCCGCCCCCAGCCGCGTGATGTGGTCGTCCATGGCGACGGACTGCGGCCCGTACTTGGCGGCCAGCACCTCGCGGTGGGGCAGCGGCTCCTCCGGGGCGTGCGGGTCGAGCTGGAAGGGCCGGTAGACGACCTCGACACCGCCGGCACCGGGGAACGCGGCCAGGGCCCGCTCGAAGCGGCTCTTGCCGACGTGGCACCAGGGGCAGGCGATGTCGCTGTAGATCTCGACCTTCACTGCGGACTCACTCCGTTAGCATTGCTTGAATCGTCAAGCAATGCTAACGCGCGAGCGAGGGAGAGCGTCGTCAGCCGACGAGCTGGATCTCCTTGTGGGTGCCGGAGGCGTCCACGTCGGCGTAGTAGCTGAGGTTGCCGTCGGCCCAGCGGATGAGGAGGTCCTCCCCGCCGCCGCCCCCGAAGGAGCCGGCCGTCAGGATCTGGGCGTACTTCCAGGCCGAGCCGTCGGTGCGGAGACTGACGTCGTCCCCCTCGAAGTCGCCGTTCGCCCGGAAACCGGGCAGGAGGTCCGTCATGCCGTTCTTCCAGCGGACGATCAGGTCGTCCGTGTCCTTGCCGGTGAACGGGCCGGAGGCGAGCTGAGCGTCGATCATGGCCTCCGTCGCCCCGGTCATCTGGGTCTCCTTCGAGACGCCGTTGACGCCGGTGTCGGTGTACGTGGACCAGGAACCGTCGGCCCAGAGGACGGCCAGATCGTCTCGCAGGCCGTTGGAGCTGTGGCGGCCGGCCGCGATCGAGCGGGCGTTCTTCCAGCTGTCGCGGTAGACAAGGGTCTTCTCCTCGAAGAGGCCGTACTCGTCGAGGTGGGTGAAGGTCGAGAGCTTGCCGGTGTTCCAGCGGACGGTGAGCCCGTCGCTGCTGGTGCCGCTGGAGGTGGCGTCGGTGACACGGGTGCCGGTGACGGCTTCGGCGTTCTTCCAGTAGCTGCCCTTGGGGGCGACCGAGTACTCCGCCGAGAAGGGGTGGCTGTCGTCTGCCGGGTCGGCGCCCTGGAAGACGCTGGCCGAGCCGTCGGCCCACACGACGAACAGGTCCTTGCGGGGGCCGTTGCCCCTGCGGTAGTCCCTGGTGAAGTTGCCCGAGGCCGTGTGGACGGCGTCCTTCCAGTTGTGCCGGGACAGGACCGTGCGGGCGGTGACGGCGCGGACCCATCCCTTGATGTCGTCGACACGGACCTCGGTGGCCGTGCGGCGCGTCTCGGACTCCTCCGAACCGAAGCACCCGGCCTGGCCGGAGGTGCTGTGGATGCCGACCAGCTCGTAGAAGCCGCCGACGTCCTTGAAGGCCGGCCCGCCCGTGTCACCCGCGCACACGGCGGTGCCGGACGACTTGGGGGAGAGGCTCATGGTGCCGTTCGCGAGCGAGTCAATCTTGAACTCGGCGTCGTGCAGGCGGTCGGGAACCCACTCGTCCTTGGTCCGGCCGTAGCCGGTCACCCGGACGGTCTCTCCCGCCATCAGCCGGTCGGGGCTGAAGCGGACCGGCTTGACGTCCGTGACCGGCCGCGCCAGCCGCGCCATCACCAGGTCGCGGTCCTTGTGCGGGACGAGCTCGACGACGTCCACCACGCTGCCGCCCTTGCCCGTGATGTCCGTGCGGCCGATGGTGGCGGTCGTCTTCAGCCGGGGAGCGCCCTCGGGGACGTAGCGGTCCTTGGCCAGGTCGTCTGTGAAGCAGCTGGCGGCGCTGATCAGCCACTCCTGCTCGACGAGGGCGGCGGAGCAGTAGCGCCGTCCATCGATGTCGAGCTTCGCCGTGAAGGCGTAGGCGCCGTCGGCGGTCTCGTCGCCGGCGATCGCGTGAGCGGGGGCGCTGGTCAGCAGGCTTGCCGCGACGGCGGACGCGAGAAGCCCGGTCATCCACGCGGCGCGCGGACGTATGGCGGTCATGATGGTGTTCCTCCGTGGGGCCCGCCATGCCGCGGGCCCTGGTGAAGAGCGATGGGAAGAGGGGGCGGGCGGAGCCGTGCGTCAGACCTTGAGCCATTCCAGGGCAAGGGGCTTGTCGAAGTGCTTGGTCAGGCCCGAGGGCACTTCGTACAGGCCCGGGAAGTCGTTGACTACCGCCTTGATGTCGTACCGGCCGGCCGAGACCGCGGTAACGCCCTCGATGCGCAGGGTGAGGCGGGCGGTCTTGCCGCTGCCCGTCACCTTGAAGCAGTGCTTGCCCTGGTCGGGGCCGTCCTGCTTGTCCGTGAAGACGACGATGTCGCTGACGGTCTTGCAATCGCCCAGGATGAGGTGCCCGTCGCCGCGCCCGAGCTTGATGCCCCGCTCCTTGTAGATCTTCGCGGCGCCCGGGTAGTCGAGGGTCTCGATCGCGTGGGGCAGGGTGTCGTCGCCGGGCCCGGGCGTACCCGCCGCGACGCCGGGCGCGGCAGCCCCCAGGACGACGGCCGCGGCGCCGACGCCGCCGATCAGAAATGTGCGTGCACGAGAAAACATGTGGAATCCCCCCGGATTCGGAAAAGTCAGATCCGCAACCTACCACTCGGTACGATCTTCGCCGCCCGATTTTCGCCAATGTGGTGAGACGGTAAAGAGCCGGTGGGACCGCAAGCCTGCGGTCCCACCGGCTCTTCCGGGGGCGGTTGTCCGGCCGCTCGCCGTCACCCCGTCTCCCGCCACCGATTCGTAATAGGCAACCGCCGGTCCTTCCCGAACCCCTTCGCCGAGATCTTCGTGCCCGGCGGGTACTGCCGCCGCTTGTACTCCGCCGTGTCCACCATCCGCAGGACACGCGTGACCAGCTCCGCGTCGAAGCCCTCGGCGACGATTTCCGCGTGGCCGCGGTCGCGGTCGACGTAGAGTTCCAGGATGCGGTCGAGGACGTCGTAGTCCGGCAGGGAGTCCGTGTCCACCTGGCCGGGGCGGAGTTCGGCGCTGGGGGGCTTGGTGATGGAGTTCTCCGGGACGGGCGGGGTCTCGCCGCGGGACGCGGCGTCGGCGTTGCGCCATTTCGCCAGGCGGAAGATCCAGGTCTTGTAGACGTCCTTGATCGGCCCGTACGCGCCGACCGAGTCGCCGTAGAGCGTGGAGTAGCCGCACGCCAGCTCGGACTTGTTGCCGGGGGCGAGGACGATGTGGCCCTCCTGGTTGCTGATGGCCATCAGCAGCGTGCCGCGCAGCCGCGACTGCAGGTTCTCCTCGGCGAGGCCGGTCAGGCCCAGCGCGCCCATGTAGGCGTCGAACATCGGCGCGATCGGGACGGTGCGGAAGTTCAGCCCGGTGCGGCGGGCGAGCTCCTCGGCGTCGGAGAGGGAGTGCTCGGAGGAGTAGCGCGACGGCATGGCGACGCCGTACACGTTCTCCGGCCCGACGGCGTCGCAGGCGAGGGCCGCGACGAGCGCGGAGTCGATGCCGCCGGACAGGCCGATCAGGACGCTGCGGAAGCCGTTCTTGGTGACGTACGCGCGCAGGCCGGTGACCAGGGCCTGGTAGACCTCGGCGTCGTCGCCGAGGTGCGGCGCCGCGCCGCCCGGCGTCTCCGGCTCGTAGGGCGGGAGCGGGTCCGCGGAGAGGGTGACGTGGTCGATGCGCAGGCCGTCGCCGGCGGTCCCGGTCGGCGGCCCGGCGGCGGCGGCCGGCAGGTCGAGGTCGAGGAGCATGCAGCCCTCCTCGAACTGGGGGGCGCGCGCGACGACCTCGCCGTGGCGGTCGACGACGATCGTGTCGCCGTCGAAGACCAGCTCGTCCTGGCCCCCGGTCATGGCCAGGTAGGCGGTCGTGCAGCCGGCCTCCTGGGCGCGCTTGCGCACCAGTTCCAGGCGGGTGTCGTCCTTCTCCCGCTCGTACGGGGAGGCGTTGACCGACAGCAGCAGCCCGGCGCCCGCGGCGCGCGCGGCGGGCACCCGGCCGCCCTCCTGCCACAGGTCCTCGCAGATGGCGAGGGCCACGTCCACGCCGTGCACCCGGATCACCGGCATGGTGTCGCCGGGCACGAAGTACCGGAACTCGTCGAAGACGCCGTAGTTCGGCAGGTGGTGCTTGGCGAAGGCCAGGGCGACCGCGCCGCGGTGCAGCACGGCCGCGGCGTTGCGCGGGGCGCCCGCGGGGCGGCCCAGGCGCGGCCGCGCCTCCTCGCTGCGGTCCAGGTACCCGACGACCACCGGCAGTTCGCCGAGGCCCTCGTCGGCGAGGCGTGCGGCGAGCGCGTGCAGCGCGGCGCGCGAGGCCTCCACGAAGGAGCCGCGCAGGGCCAGGTCCTCGACGGGGTAGCCGGTCAGCGCCATCTCGGGGAACGCCACCAGGTGGGCGCCCTGCCCGGCGGAGTGCCGGGTCCAGTGGACGATCGACTCGGCGTTCCCGGCGAGGTCCCCGACGCAGGAGTCGATCTGGTTCAGAGCGAGGCGAAGTTGAGGCACGCCGCCCACCGTACTTGTCCGGCTGACGCGATCTCGGGGCTCCCACGCCGGGGGCCGGGCCGGGCGGGGCGCGGTCCGCCCGCCCGTCCAGGCCCCCGTCCAGGCCCCCGTCCGCGCTTACTTCCGGTAGCCGAGCAGCGTCATCATTCCCGACTCGGAGTGGTAGACGTTGTGGCAGTGGAGCATCCACAGGCCCGGGTTGTCGGCGTCGAAGTCCACGTCCAGCCGCTTGCCGGGCAGCACGATCGCCGTGTCCTTGCGCGGGCCCCCGCCCGGCAGGGCGAAGGTGTGGCCGTGCAGGTGCATGGGGTGCCACATCGTGGTCGCGTTGACGAAGGAGAGCCGCACGCGCTCGCCCGCCGCCACGGGGAGCCGCCGCGAGGGCGCGTACTTCTCCCCGTTGATGGCCCAGTCGTACTTCGCCATCGAACCGGTCAGCCGGAGCGTGACCGTCCGGTCGGGCGCGCGGTCGCGCAGCCGCACGGCCTCGCCGGCCTTGAGCCGGTCGGCGGTGAGGAGCTTCCCGTCCAGCTCACGCGGGCGCGCCGACGCGTCGGGGGCCGCGCCGCCGCCCGTCCGCAGCAGCGCCAGCGCGGCCTCCTTCTTGCCCTCGGCCAGCGCGGTCAGCGGGAAGACGCCGTCCTTCGCCTCGACCAGCACGTCGTAGCGCTCGCCCATGCCCAGCAGCAGCGCGTCCGTCTCCGCGTGCTCGACGGGGAAGCCGTCCGTGTGCGTGACCGTCATCTTGTGGCCGCCGAGGGCCACGCGGAAGGCGGTGTCGCCGCCCGCGTTGACGAAGCGGATGCGGATCCGGTCGCCCGGCGCGGCCGCGAAGGTCTCGGGGTCGGCCGGCGCGCGCCCGTTGACCAGGTAGTACGGGTAGGCGACGTCGCCCGCGTCCCCGCCGAGGAGGGGGCTGGTGGCGCCCATCAGCATGCGGGAGGGGGACTTCTCCGCCTTGGCGGCCGGCATCGACATGTGGTGCATGCCGCCGTGGTCCATGCCGCCGTGGTCCATGCCTCCGCCGCCGTGGTCCATGCCGCCCATGCCCTTCGACAGTTCCGCCAGGACCGCGTCCGGCGTGCTGCCGTCCACCCCGTCGACCCAGTCGTCGAGGACGACGACCCACTCCTTGTCGTACTGCAGCGGCTCCTTGGGGTCCTCCACGATCAGCGGCGCGTACAGCCCGCGGTCCTGCTGGACGCCCGAGTGGGGGTGGAACCAGTACGTGCCGGGGTGCGCGACCGCGAAGCGGTACGTGAACGACGCCCCTGCCCTGACCGGCTGCTGCGTGACGCCCGGCACGCCGTCCATGTCGTTGCGGAGCGCGAGCCCGTGCCAGTGCATGGACGTGGCCTCGGGCAGGTGGTTGGCGAGGGTGAGGGCGAGGGTGTCGCCCGCGGTGACCCGGACCTCCTTGCCGGGCAGCCGGTCGCCGTAGGCCCAGGTGCCGACCGTACGGCCGCCCAGGTCGATCTGCGCCCGGGTGGCGGTGAGCCGGACGTCGCGGACGGGGCCGCTGCCGCGCTTCGCCTCGGCCGCGGCGACCTCCGCGCCGTCCGGCGTGACGAAGGCGGCGGGCTCGGTGGAGGGGGAGGAGGAGCCCGCGCCGTCGGAGCAGGCGGCGAGCAGGCCGCTCCCGGCGGCGGCGAGGCCGGCGCCGAGCACGGCGCGGCGGGAGGGGGTACGGGTGTGCGTACGCATGGGTGGGTGCACCTCTGAGGGATCGGTGAAGAAGGGGTAGGGACGCGTGGAAGCGCGCTCCTACACCCGCAGCACCGACAGCCGCGCGAGGGACTTGTGCCGTGGAGGCGGCGGGATCGGCCACAGGGCCCGCAGCAGCCGCGCCCGGACCGCGGCCACGGCCGCGGCGGGCCGGCGCAGGGCGGCGGTGACCAGCAGCAGGACGAGCGCCAGGAGGGCGGCGCCGAGGACGGCCAGGCAGACGGACATGGGGTCCATGCCGGGGGCGGTCAGCGGGTCGTCCGCGACGGGGGAGGCGCCTGGAGGGGCGGCAGGGGCGGAATGCGTCTGCGGGTGCGCACCGGCCACCGCATGCGCACCGGCCACCACATGCGCGCCGGCCGCCGCGTGCGTACCGGCCGCCGCATGCGTACCGGCCTTGTTGTGGCCCGTGCCCGTGCCCGTACCCGCGTGCCCCGTCGGATGCCCCAGCGTGTGCATCGTGACGATGCCCAGCAGCAGGGCGGAGAGCAGCAGAAGGCGCCCGCACCACGCGGCCGCCGTCCCCTGCTGTCCGTTACGGATCACTCTCGCACCCTACCCCCGCGGGGTATGCCCGTTCCACGCCCCCGGAAATGGGATTATGGGGCGAAAACGATTGACGTACGGCTTGAAGGACGCTCCCCCTCCCATGACCATCACGGAACAGGTGAGGGACGACCGTCCCGTCGCCGCCGTCCCCGCACCGCCGGCGGCCCCGCAGCCGCAGTTCATCTCGTGGGTGACCCTCGCGATGATGACCACCGCCTCCGTCGCCAACCTGCGGCCGTCGCCGTCCATGGCGCTCTACGGGCTCGCCGCCGTCTTCCTCTACCTCCTCCCGGCCGTCGTCTTCCTGCTGCCGACCGCCCTGGTCTCCGCCGAGCTGGCCTCGGGCTGGACCGGCGGCATCTACCGCTGGGTCAGCGAGGGGCTCTCCAAGCCGCTGGGCTTCCTGGCCGTGTGGTGCCAGTTCGCGATGACGATCGCCTACTACCCGAGCCTGCTGGCCTACGTGGCGAGCACCTTCGCGTACGTCGTCGACCCGCGGCTCGCCGACAACGGCGTCTACGTCGCCATCGTGATCGTCGTCGTCTACTGGGCCGGCGTGCTGATCTCCTCCCGCGGCACGAAGGCCGTGGCCGGGCTCTCCAGCATGGGCCTCGTCATCGGCACCCTGATCCCGGGCGTCGTCCTCGTCGTCCTCGGCCTGGTCTTCCTCGGCCAGGGCAACGCCTCCGCCGCGCCCATGGACAGCGGTCACCTCCTGCCGCCGTGGACCGGCCTGGCCAGCCTCGTGCTGATCGTCGGCAACTTCCTGTCGTACGCGGGCATGGAGATGAACGGCGTCCATGTCTCCTCGCTGCGCGAGCCCGGCCGGCAGTTCCCGCGCTCGGTGTTCGCGGCCACCGGCCTGGTCCTGCTGATCTTCATCCTGCCCGCCCTGGCCATCAGCTGGGTGATGCCGGGCGAGGACCTCAGCCTCACCGCCGGAGTGATGCAGGCCTTCCAGGGCTTCTTCGACCACTTCCACGTGGGCTGGCTGACCAAGGTCGTCGGCGTGCTGCTCGTCGCGGCGGCGCTCGGCGGCATGCTCGCGTGGCTGGCCGGGCCGTCCAAGGGGCTGCTGATGGTCGCCCGGCAGGAGGGCTACCTGCCGCCCGTGCTGCAGAAGCTCAACAAGAACGGCGTCCAGCGCAACATCATGGTCGCCCAGGGCGGGCTGACCACCGTCATCGCGCTCCTCTACGCGTTCGTCCCGGACGTCTCCAGCGCGTACTGGATCTTCTCCGTGATCACCACGCAGATCTACCTCGTCGTCTACCTGCTGATGTTCGCCGCCGCCGTGCGCCTGCGGGCCACCCAGCCGGACCGGCCGCGCGGCTTCCGCGTGCCCGCCCTGCACCTCGTCGCCGGCGTCGGCTTCGCGGCCTCGCTCGCCGCCATGTGCATCGGCTTCGTGCCGCCCGAGCAGTTCGGCGGCGGCCCGCTGTGGCGCTACCTGCTCACCGTCGGCGGAGGGCTGCTCGTCCTCGGGTTCCTCGCGCCGCTGGCGTTCCTGAAGTTCCGCAAACCCCACTGGGTGGCACCGGAGCACCGGGAGAGCCTCGTCCGTTAGCTTGTCGGAGAGCGACGAGGGGGAGCCCATGAACAGCGCGAACGGCGGCAGCGGCGTGAACGGCACGGTGCGGCCGCGGACGCCCGGGCGCGAGGCGGCCCGGCCGCCGGGGCGCATGCTGAGGGTCGGCGGTGTGCCGCTGCACGTGGTGCGCGAGGGGTCGGGTCCGGTGTGCGTGCTCAGCGCCGGGCTCGGCATGGGCTGGTTCGACTGGGAGCCCGTCGTGCCGCTCCTCACCCCGCACCGCACCGTCGTCCGCTTCGACCGGCCCGGCCTCGGCTTCAGCGCCCCGCCCCTGGAGCCGCCCACCGCCGCGGGCGAGGCCGACCGGATAGCCGGCGTCCTCGACGCGCTGGGCCTGCGCGAGCCCGCGACGGTCGTCGGCCACTCCCTGGCCGGCTTCCACGCCGAGGCGTTCGCCCGGCTGCACCCGCAGCGCACGGCCGGCATCGTGCTGGTCGACGGCAGCGTCGAGGAGGACGCCCGCCCCGCCCCCGCCCGCGAGCTGCGCACCACCGCCGCGCACGCCCGGGGCGTGGTCGTCGCCGCCGCGGGGCTGCCGCGGGCGCTCGGCCCGTCCCTGCGCCGGCTCACCGTCCGCGTCTCCTCCGTCAACCGCCAGGACCCCGCCCCGGCCGACCTGGTGCGGCGCACGTACGGCACCGGGCGGGTGGTGCGCGCCCTGCTGATGGAGAACGCCCGCTACCGCGACGTGGCCGCCGAGCTGGACGCCCTGCGCGAGAGCCGGCCCATGCCGCCGGTGCCCGTGAGCGTCCTCGCGGCCTCCCCGGGCACCGGCTCCTGGCTGGAACGCCGCTGGCTGGAGCGGCAGCGGGCGCTCGCCGAGCGCCTCGACGGCCGCTTCGAGGCGGTGGCCCCCGCGGGCCACCTGCTGATGTACGACCGCCCGCAGTCGGTGGCGACGGCGATCCTGGCGACCCCGCCGACCCGCTTCCGGCAGCCGGACCGCTCCTGACCGCCGCGGCGGACGGGCGCCTGCGGGGGCGTTCCCGTCCGCCGCGAGGGGCCCCACGCGGCGGCCGAGCGTACGGAACCGGCCCCTCCATCCCGTGGCCACCCGCCCCGCCCCCGGCGTTCAGGAGCCGTCGAACCGGAGAAAGCCGGGGTTTTGAGCCCCGTCGCGGCGGAAAACCTCGTGGCGCGTTCGGTGCACCGCCGATTGAGGGACCGCCATGCCCGCCACGTACGTGTCCGGAACCGCCCCCGGGGCCCTGCCGCTCGTCGGCCATGCCTGGCCGCTGATGCGCAGGCCCCTCGACTTCCTCCGTTCCCTGCCCGCGCACGGCGACCTGGTGGAGATCCGCCTGGGCTCCGTCCCGGCCTACGTCCCCTGCCATCCCGACCTCCTGCGGCAGGTGCTCTTCGACGACCGGACCTTCGACAAGGGCGGGGCGTTCTTCACCCGGTTCCGGGACGTCGTCGGCAACGGCCTGGGCAGCTGCGAGCACCGGGACCACCGCCGCCAGCGGCGGCTGGTCCAGCCGTCGTTCCACCGCACCCGCCTGGAGGGCTACGCGGAGGTGATGGCCGACGAGGCCGCCCGGCTGTCCGCGTCCTGGTCCGGCGGCCGGGTCGTCGACGTCTTCCCCGCCATGTTCGGGCTCGCCCTGCGCACCGTCACCCGCACCCTCTTCTCGGCCCACCTGGCCGAGGAGGAGGTGGCCCGCCTCCAGGACTCCTTCCGCGTCGCGCTCGGCGGACTCTTCCGGCGGATGTTCGTGCCCGGGCCGGTCCAGCGCCTGCCCCTGCCCGCGAACCGCCGCTACGCCCGCGCCCTCGCCGACCTGCACGGCACGGTGGACCGCCTCGTCACCGCGTACCGGCGCGGCGGACAGGACCACGGCGACCTGCTGTCCACCCTGATCGCCGCCCGCGAGGAGGACGGCCGCGGAGGACTGACCGACGCCGAGATCCACGATCAGGTGACGACGATGGTCTTCGGCGGCTCGGAGACCGTGGCCGCGGCCCTGACCTGGTCGCTCTACGCCCTGGTCCGGCACCCGGAGGCCGCCCGGGAGCTGCGCGCCGAACTCGACGCCGTCCTCGGCGACCGCGCCGTGACGCCCGCCGACCTTCCCCGTCTGCCCCGCACCGGCCAGGTCGTCACCGAATCGCTGCGCCTCTACCCGCCCGCCTGGCTGTTCACCCGCGTCACCACGGCCCCGGTGGAGCTGGCCGGCCGGCGGCTGCCGCCCGGGACCACGGTCGTCGTCAGCCCGCCGGTCGTCCACCACAGCCCCGCCGTGCACCTGTGCCCGGCGGAGTTCCGCCCCGCCCGCTGGCCCGCGGACCAGCCCGGGCGGCCGCCCCGCGACGGCTTCGCGATCTTCGGCGTCGGCGCCCGCAAGTGCGTCGGTGACGTCTACGCCATGACCGAGGCGACGCTCGTCCTGGCCACCCTGTGCCACCGCTGGCGGATGGAGTGCGCGCCCGGCACGGACCCCCGCCCGCGGCCCCTGGCCACGGTGCAGTACCCCCGGCGGCTGCTGATGCGGCTCTCGGAGCGCGGGCCGGATACGGCCCGGCCGGCGGCCCGGCCGTGCGGCACCCGCGGGTGAGCAGGCAGTATGGGGGTGGGGGCATCCCGGGCACCCGGACTCCGCGTCCGGACTCACGCATGCAACGCGCCCGACATCATGTGGTGGGATGCTCTATGCCCCCCGACGTGCCCCGCGGCTTGGGAAGGGGCGGCCTGACCAGCGAGGATGGGTAGCTATGGATAAGCAGCAGGAGTTCGTGCTCCGCACTCTGGAAGAGCGCGACATCCGCTTCGTGCGGCTGTGGTTCACCGACGTGCTGGGCTATCTGAAGTCCGTGGCCGTCGCCCCCGCCGAACTGGAGCAGGCCTTCGACGAGGGCATCGGCTTCGACGGCTCCGCGATCGAGGGCTTCGCCCGCGTCTACGAGTCCGACATGATCGCCAAGCCGGATCCGGGCACCTTCCAGATCCTGCCCTGGCGCGCCGAGGCCCCCGGCACCGCCCGGATGTTCTGCGACATCCTCATGCCCGACGGCTCGCCCTCCTACGCGGACCCGCGCTACGTCCTCAAGCGCATCCTCGCCAAGACCTCCGACCTCGGCTTCACCTTCTACACCCACCCCGAGATCGAGTTCTTCCTGCTCAAGGACAAGCCGGTGGACGGCACCCGCCCGGTGCCCGCCGACTCCTCCGGCTACTTCGACCACACCCCGCAGAACGTGGGCATGGACTTCCGCCGCCAGGCGATCACCATGCTCGAATCGATGGGCATCTCGGTCGAGTTCAGCCACCACGAGGGCGCCCCCGGCCAGCAGGAGATCGACCTGCGCTACGCCGACGCGCTCTCCACCGCCGACAACATCATGACCTTCCGGCTCGTGATGAAGCAGGTCGCGCTGGAGCAGGGCGTGCAGGCCACGTTCATGCCCAAGCCGTTCTCCGAGTACCCCGGCTCGGGCATGCACACCCACCTCTCCCTCTTCGAGGGCGACCGCAACGCCTTCTACGAGTCCGGCGCCGAGTACCAGCTCTCCAAGGTCGGCCGGTCCTTCATCGCCGGCCTGCTCCGGCACGCCGCGGAGACCTCCGCCGTCACCAACCAGTGGGTCAACTCCTACAAGCGCATCTGGGGCGGCTCGAAGCGCACCGCGGGCGCCGGCGGCGAGGCCCCCTCGTACATCTGCTGGGGCCACAACAACCGCTCCGCGCTCATCCGCGTCCCCATGTACAAGCCCGGCAAGACCGGGTCGACGCGCGTGGAGGTCCGCTCCATCGACTCCGGCGCCAACCCCTACCTGACCTACGCGGTCCTGCTGGCCGCGGGCCTCAAGGGCATCGAGGAGGGCTACGAGCTCCCGGCCGGCGCCGACGACGACGTGTGGGCGCTGTCCGACTCCGAGCGCCGCGCCATGGGCATCGAGCCCCTGCCGCAGAACCTCGGCGAGGCCATCGAGCTGATGGAGCGCAGCGAACTGGTGGCCGAGACCCTCGGCGAGCACGTCTTCGACTTCTTCCTGCGCAACAAGAAGCAGGAGTGGGAGGAGTACCGCTCGGAGGTCACGGCGTTCGAGCTGCGCAAGATGCTGCCGGTGCTGTAAGCGGCATCCGGGGCCGCGGGGCCGTCGGGCCCCGCGGCTATCATGGCCGCAGCGCGCGAGCGAGAGGTGCCGATGACACTGCCTGAAGGGCGTCGCAGCAGCTCGTACACCCGGCTGCTGAAGTACGGCTTCACCGACCCGGCGGCCGCCGAGCGGCGGCTGGAGGCTCCGGCGCTCGTGGCGAGACGCACCGACCCCGTCCTGCTCGACGCCCTCGGCGCCACCGCCGATCCCGACCTCGCGCTGCACGGCCTCGTCCGGCTCGCGGAGGCGCTCGACGCCCGGGAGGACGGCGACCGGCAGGCCCTGATGGACACGCTCGTCACCGCCAAGCCGCTGCGCGACCGGCTGCTCGGGGTCCTCGGCGCCTCCGAGGCGCTCGGTGACCACCTCGCCCGCCACCCCGGTGACTGGCACGCGCTCGTCACCTACGAGGCGGCCGATCTCAACCCCGGCGTACCGGAGTTCGAAAAGGCGCTGGCCGGCGGCGCGCGCGGCGGCCGGGAGGCCGGGCTGGACGCCGCGGACGCCCTGCGCGCCGCCTACCGCCGCTGCCTGCTGACCATCGCCGCGCGGGACGTGTGCGGCACCACCGACGTGGCGCAGACCGCCGCCGAGCTCGCGGACCTGGCCACCGTCACCCTGCGCGCCGCCCTGGGCATCGCCGCCGAGGAGCAGCCCGGGGACGCCGCGGCCTGCCGGCTCGCGGTCATCGGCATGGGCAAGTGCGGCGGCGGCGAGCTCAATTACGTCTCGGACGTGGACGTCGTCTTCGTGGCGGAGGCGAAGGAGGGGACGGCCGAGGGCCCCGCCCTGCAGGCCGCCACACGCCTGGCCTCCCGGATGATGCGCGTCTGCTCCGACGTCACGCCCGAGGGCACCATCTGGCCCGTGGACGCCAACCTGCGGCCCGAGGGCCGCAACGGCCCCCTCGTGCGCACCCTCTCCAGCCACCTCGCCTACTACCAACGCTGGGCCAAGACCTGGGAGTTCCAGGCCCTCCTCAAGGCCCGCCCGGTCGCCGGCGACCTCGCCCTGGGGCAGGCCTACGCGGACGCCGTCGCCCCCCTGGTGTGGCAGGCCGCCGAGCGCGAGAACTTCGTGCCCGACGTGCAGCAGATGCGCCGCCGCGTCATCGCCTCCATCCCCGCCGGCCAGGTCGACCGCGAGCTCAAGCTCGGCCCGGGCGGCCTGCGCGACGTCGAGTTCGCCGTACAGCTGCTGCAGCTCGTCCACGGCCGCGGCGACGCCACGCTGCGCGCCTCCGGCACCCTCGACGCCCTGACCGCCCTGGCCGCCGGCGGCTACGTGGGCCGCTCCGACGCCGCCGCGTTCGACGCCGCCTACCGCTTCCTGCGCACGATGGAGCACCACATCCAGCTCCACCGCCTGCGCCGCACGCACCTGATGCCGGAGGCCGAGGCCGACCAGCGCCGCCTCGGGCGCTCCCTCGCCCGCGTCCTGCAGTGGCCGCCGGGCACGGAGCCGGTCGACGCTCTGGGCCGCGAGTGGAAGCGGCACGCGCGCGAGGTGCGCCGGCTGCACGAGAAGCTCTTCTACCGGCCGCTGCTGGACGCCGTCGCCCAGCTGGAGCCCGGCGAGATCCGGCTCAGCGCCAAGGAGGCGGGCAACCGCCTGCAGGCCCTCGGCTACGGCGACCCCGCCGCCGCCCTGCGCCACCTGGAGGCGCTCGCCTCGGGCGTGTCCCGCAAGGCCGCCATCCAGCGCACCCTGCTGCCCGTCCTGCTCGGCTGGTTCGCCGACTCCGCCGACCCCGACGCGGGCCTGCTCAACTTCCACAAGGTCTCCGACGCCCTCGGCCGCACCCCCTGGTATCTGCGGCTGCTGCGCGACGAGGGCGCCGCGGCCGAGAACCTCGCCCGTGTGCTCTCCGCCGGCCGCCTCGCCCCCGACCTGCTGCTGCGCGCCCCCGAGGCCGTGGCCCTGCTCGGCGACCCCGAGGGCCTGCGCCCGCGCGGCCGGGAGGCCCTCGAACAGGAGACGCTGGCCGCCGTCAACCGCTCCGAGGACGCCGAGGCGGCGATCGTCGCCGTCCGCGGGGTCCGCCGCCGCGAGCTGTTCCGCACCGCCGCCGCGGACATCATCGGGGCCTACGGGCGCAACGGCTCCCAGGGCGCGGGCACGCCCAACGGCGAGCGCGACCCCCACGTCCGCGTCGACACCGTCGGCGACGCCGTCTCCGACCTCAACGCCGCCGCCGTCGCGGGCGCCCTGCGCGCCGCGGTGCGCGCCGAGTGGGGCGACACCCTGCCCACGCGCTTCGCCGTCATCGGCATGGGCCGCTTCGGCGGCCACGAGCAGGGCTACGGCTCGGACGCCGACGTGCTCTTCGTGCACGAGCCCCGCGAGGGCGTCTCCGACGAGGAGGCGGCCAAGGCGGCCTTCGCCGTCGCGGGGGAGATGCGCCGCCTCCTCCAACTTCCCACGACCGATCCGCCCCTGCACATCGACGCGGACCTGCGCCCCGAGGGCAAGTCGGGCCCCATCGTGCGCAGCCTCGCCTCGTACGCCGCCTACTACCGGCGCTGGTCGCTGGTGTGGGAGAGCCAGGCGCTGCTGCGCGCCAAGCCGGTCGCGGGCGACGCCGAGCTGGGACAGCGGTTCATCGACCTGATCGACCCGCTGCGCTATCCCGCCGAGGGCCTCGGCGAGGACGCCGTGCGCGAGATCCGGCGGCTCAAGGCCCGCATGGAGCGCGAGCGCCTGCCGCGCGGCGCGGACCCCACGACCCACACCAAGCTCGGGCGCGGCGGCCTGTCGGACGTGGAGTGGACCGTCCAGCTGCTGCAGCTGCGGCACGCCTGGGCCGAGCCCGGGCTGCGCACGACCCGCACCCGCAAGGCGCTCGCCGCGGCCCGCGCCGCCGAGCTGCTGAGCACGGAGGCGGCTGCCATCCTGGATGATGCGTGGGTTCTCGCGACGAGCGTGCGCAACGCGGTCATGCTCGTGCGCGGCCGGTCCGGGGACACCTTCCCCACGGAGCCGCGGGAGCTGGCGGCCGTGGGCCGCTATCTCGGCTACGAGCCCGGCCACGTGGGCGACATGCTCGACGAGTACCGGCGGACGACGCGGCGCGCCCGCGCCGTGGTGGACGAGCTGTTCTACGGGGCGTGAGCCGCGGCCCGGAGCCGCGGCCGCCGGGCCCCGGGAAGCTACGCCACGCGCCGTTCCAGCCGGCCCGGTGTCGCCCCGAACCACGCGAAGGAGACGGCGAAGCCGAAGGAGAGGCAGAGCAGGCCGCCCACGGCGTCGAGCCAGAAGTGGTTGGCCGTGGCCACGATGACCACCAGCGTGGCGACCGGATACAGCAGGCCGAGCACCTTCGCCCACACCGGGCGCGCCACCATCGCGATGATGACACCGCACCAGGTGGACCAGCCGATGTGCATCGACGGCATCGCCGCGTACTGGTTGGACATGTCGGCCAGGTTGCCGGAGGCCATGGAGCCCCAGGTGTGGTGCACCACGACGGTGTCGACGAAGTGCTCGCCCAGCATCAGCCGGGGCGGGGCCAGGGGGAAGAGGTAATAGCCGAGCAACGCCACGGCCGTGGTGGCGAAGAGGGCCAGCCTGGCGGCGGAATAACGGCCGGGATGCCATCGGTAGAGCCACACCAGCACACCGATCGTCAGCACGAAGTGCAAGGTGGCGTAGTAGTAGTTCATGCCCACGATCAGCCACGTCACCGAGTTCACCGCGTGGTTGATCGAATGCTCCACGGCGATCTGCAGCGTGTGCTCGGCCCGCCATATCCAGTCCGCGTTGCGGAGGGCGGCCGTCCGCTGCTCGGGAACGGCGTTGCGCACCAGGGAGTACGTCCAGTAACTCACCGCGATCAGCAGCACCTCGAACCACAGACGCGGCCTGCGCGGAGCACGAAGCCTCCGCAGGCCGGTCCGCTGCTGAGTGGCACGATCCGCCGACGGCCTGTCCGCGCGCTCCTCGGTGGGTGGCGGGGCGGCCGTCCGGCCCTCCAGTGTCCTTGCCGTCGCTTCACCCATAGGGAAACAGTCTGCCAGAAACCGGCCTGCGGCAGATCATCCCCAAGTCTGGTCTTCGCCCGCTTTCGGCCGGGTTTCCGGGACCGATGCGGTTGAACCCCGAACCACCAGTTCGGGGAGGAAGACGAACTCGCTGTGCGGCGCCGGAGTGCCCCCGATCTCCTCCAGCAGCGCGCGCACCGCGGCCTGCCCCATCGACTGCACCGGCTGCCGGATCGTCGTCAGCGGCGGGTCCGTGAAGGCGATGAGCGGCGAGTCGTCGAAGCCCACGACCGAGACGTCGCGCGGGACCTCCAGACCGTGCTGACGGGCCGCCCGGATCACGCCCAGCGCCATCATGTCGCTCGCGCACACCACGGCCGTGCAGCCGCGCTCGATGAGCGCCGCTGCCGCCGCCTGACCGCCCTCCAGCGTGAACAGCGAGTGCTGCACCAGCTGCTGGGCCTCGGCCTCCGCCAGGCCCAGCTCCTCGCGCATGCTGCGCAGGAACCCCTCGATCTTGCGCTGCACCGGCACGTACCGGCGCGGGCCCAGCGCCAGGCCGATCCGCCGGTGCCCCAGTGCGGCCAGATGGGTGACGGCCAGCCGCACCGCGGCCCGGTCGTCCGGCGAGACGAACGGCGCCCGCACCTTTGACGAGAAGCCGTTGATCAGCACGAACGGCACGCCCTGGGCCCGCAGCCGCTCGTAGCGCTGCATGTCCGCCGAGGTGTCGGCGTGCAGCCCGGAGACGAAGATGATGCCGGAGACCCCGCGGTCGACGAGCATCTCCGTGAGCTCGTCCTCCGTGGAGCCGCCGGGCGTCTGCGTGGCCAGCACCGGGGTGTAGCCCTGGCGCGTCAGGGCCTGGCCGATCACCTGGGCGAAGGCCGGGAATATGGGGTTGTCCAGCTCGGGCGTGATCAGCCCGACCAGGCCCGCGCTGCGCTGCCGCAGCCGCACGGGGCGCTCGTAGCCCAGGACGTCGAGCGCGGCCAGCACGGACTCGCGGGTGGAGGCGGCGACCCCCGGCTTCCCGTTGAGTACCCGGCTGACGGTTGCTTCGCTGACACCCGCTTGGGCCGCGATATCGGCCAGCCGTGCGGTCACAGGACTGGACCTTACCGGTCGCATTTCAGACTGCCCACCAAACACATGAATCAGAGGGGATACGGACCGTACCACCGGTGAATTCCAAGGCGGCCGTGGCCAGCACCGGGCGCCCCGGGACCGGCATCCCGACCTCCTCGTCGCCCGTGTTCAGCGTGCACACCAGGCCCGGCCGGGCGAAGGCCAGCACGCCCTCGGGCGCCTCCAGCCACGTCATCTCCCCGTCGCCCAGCCCCGGCAGCTCGTGCCGCAGGGCCAGCGCCGAGCGGTAGAGCTCCAGCGTCGAGCGCGGGTCGCCGGACTGCGCCGCCACCGACAGCTCCGCCCACTGCTCCGGCTGCGGCAGCCAGCTGCCGCCCGGCCCGAAGCCGTACGGCGCGGCCTCGCCCGACCACGGGATCGGCACCCGGCAGCCGTCGCGCGTGCCGTCCTGCCCGTCGCCGCGGAAGAACGCCGGGTCCTGGCGCACCTCGTCCGGCAGGTCCACGACCTCCGGCAGGCCCAGCTCCTCGCCCTGGTAGACGTACGCCGAGCCCGGCAGGGCCAGCATCAGCAGCGCCGCCGCCCGCGCCCGCGCGAGCCCCCGCTCCCCGCCGCCGTAGCGCGTGGTGTGCCGCACCACGTCGTGGTTGGAGAGCACCCAGGTCGTGGGCGCGCCCACCGAGCGGGTCGCCGCCAGCGAGTCGTCGATCACCGTGCGCATCGCGCCGGCGCCCCAGTCGCAGGTCAGGAACTGGAAGTTGAACGCCTGGTGCAGCTCGTCCGGGCGCACGTACAGCGCGAGCCGCTCCGAGGTCGGCGCCCACGCCTCCGCCACGCCGATCCGCTCGCCCGGGTAGGAGTCCAGCAGCCGCCGCCAGGCGCGGTGGATCTCGTGCACCCCGTCCTGGTCGAAGAAGGGCAGCACCTGGGCTCCGATGAGCTTGGCCTGCTCGCTCAGCCCGATGTCCGGCAGCCCCGGCGCCTTGACCATGCCGTGCGCGACGTCGATTCGGAAGCCGTCCACGCCCAGGTCCAGCCAGAACCGCAGCACGGACTCGAACTCCTCGCGGACCTCCCGGTCGTCCCAGTTCAGGTCGGGCTGCTCCGGCGCGAACAGGTGCAGGTACCACTCGCCGGGCGTGCCGTCCGGGCGCGCCGTGCGCGTCCACGCCGGGCCGCCGAAGACCGACTCCCAGTCGTTCGGCGGCAGTTCCCCGGACGCGCCGCGGCCCGGCCGGAAGTGGTAGCGCTCCCGCGCCGGACCACCGTCTCTGTCGGCGAGGGCCGCCCGGAACCAGGCGTGCTGGTCGGAGGTGTGGTTGGGCACGATGTCGACGATCACCCGCAGGCCCAGCCGGTGCGCCTCCCGCACCAGGTCGTCCGCGTCGGACAGGTCGCCGAACAGCGGGTCCACGGCCCGGTAGTCCGCGACGTCGTAGCCGCCGTCCGCCTGCGGCGAGGCGTAGAACGGCGTGAGCCACACCGCGTCCACACCCAGCTCGGCCAGGTACGGCAGGCGGTCGCGGATCCCTCGCAGGTCGCCGATGCCGTCGCCGTCGCTGTCGGCGAACGAGCGCACGTACACCTGGTAGATGACGGCGCTGCGCCACCATCCCTCGGATACGGCCTCGGACGGGGCGGCGGCGGCCGGGCGGACGGAGGGCGCGAGGTCCTGGGTCATGTACGTCCTATCGATTCGGTTGCGGTGGCGGAAGCGGGGAAACGCGTGGGTCCCCACGGGTCAACGACGGCGGGCGGACAAGGTCAGCGGTGCCGGTGGCGGTCAGCCCTTGGTGCCGCCCGCGGTCAGGCCGGCCACCAGGTGCCGCTGGGCGACGAAGAACACCAGGGCCGCCGGGACGGTGATCAGCACGGCCGCGGCCGCCATCAGGCCCCACTCGGCCTTCTGCTGGCCGACGAACGTCTGCAGGCCCACGGCGAGGGTGTAGTGCTCCTCGCTGCTCATGAACTGGGTGGCGAAGGCGACCTCGCCCCAGGCGGTGATGAAGGAGTAGAAGCCGGTCACGGCCAGGCCCGGGCGGGCGAGCGGCACGATGAGCCGCCAGAACGTGCCGAAGGGGGTCAGCCCGTCCACCCGCCCCGCCTCGTCGATCTCGACGGGGACGGTGTCGAAGTACCCCTTGAGCATCCACGCGCAGAACGGCACGGAGATCGAGCAGTACGTCACGATCAGCCCGGTGTAGGAGTCCAGGAGTTCCAGCTCACCGAGAATGTTGTACAGCGGCACGATCAGCACCGCCATCGGGAACATCTGAACGACCAGGAAGGTCCACATCAGCGGCCGGTGACCGGGGAAGCGCATCCGCGAGACGGCGTAGCCGGCGGTCGCCGCGATGAGCACGCCGAGGACGGTCGCCCCCAGCGCCACGATCACCGAATTGCCGAACCACGTCAGGAACTTCGTCTCGCCCAGGATGTGGCTGTAGTTGGAGGCGTCGAAGCCCACGAACCGCGTGGGCTCCTGCCAGCCGTCGCGCCCCCGCAGCGAGACGAAGACGATGAAGGCGACCGGGAAGACCGACACCACGCTCGCGGCGATCAGCGCCGTGTGCAGCGCGGCCGACGCCGTGCGCGAGCGCTGCTCGCGCGGGCGGTGCCGGAGGGGGCGTACGGGCTGGGCGGTGCTCATCGCACGGCCTCCTGTCGGGTGAGCATCCGGCGGTAGAAGACGGCGAAGACCAGCAGCAGCGAGAGGATGAGGATGCCGTACGTGGCCGAGCCCGCGTAGTCGCGGACGCCCTGGAAGGCCAGCCGGTAGGCGTGCGTCACGAGGATCTCGCTCTCGGAGCTCGCGCCCTGCCCGATCAGCAGGTAGATGACCTGGAACATGTTGAACGTCCAGATCACGCCGAGCAGGATCACCGTCCCGCTCACGGTCTTCAGCCCCGGCAGCGTCACGTGCCGGAACCGCTGCCAGGGGGTGGCGCCGTCCATCTCCGCGGCCTCGTGCAGCTCCCGCGGGATGGACTGCAGCCCGCCCAGGATCGCCACCATCATGAACGGCACGCCCAGCCAGACGTTCACCGCCACCGCCGACACCTTCTGCAGCGTCGCGTCGCCCAGCCAGTCCACCGGGTCCATGCCCAGCTTCGTCAGGAAGGCGTTGAGCACGCCGTACTTCTCGTTGAACATCAGCCGCCAGGAGAAGGTGGCGACGAAGGCAGGCACCGCCCACGGCAGGATCAGCAGCACCCGGTACAGCGCCCGGAACCGCATCGGCCGGTTGAGCAGGAGGGCGAGCCCGAGGCCGAGCGTGTAGTGCAGGAACACGCACGATGCGGTCCACACCACCGTCCAGCCGAGGCGGGAGTAGAAGTGTCCCTCCTGCCCGGAGAGCACCTTCCAGTAGTTGTCCAGGCCGACCGACTTGTAGGTCGCCTCGATGTGGTTGACCCCGATGGTGCGCGCGACGTTCGCCTCGTTGGCGTCGGTGAAGGACAGGTAGATGCCCTTGGCCAGCGGGTAGCCGACGAGGACCGCGAGGACGATGACGACGGGCAGCACCATCGCCCACGCGTACCAGTGGGTGCCGAAGGAGCGCCGGACCCTGGTGACGACAGTGGCCATCAGGCCCTACTCCTCGATGCCGTAGTCCTTGAGGAGCGCGGACTGCCAGGCCTTGGCCGTGGCGTCCAGCCCTTCCTTCGGCTCCTCCTTGAGCGTGAGGATCTTCGTGTAGTGCTGGAGCCAGTCCGTGAACAGGTCGCCGCCCTGCGGGATCGCGGGCCGCGGGTGGGCCTTCGACAGCGCCTGGTGGTACGCGCTGCGCACCGGGTCGGCCAGGACGTCCTTGGTGTAGGCGGACTTGCGCGTCGGCAGCACGCCCACGCCGGTCGAGGCCTGCTCCTGCTGCGCGGCGTCGGTCATGAAGCGGGTGAAGAGGTAGGAGGCGTCGAAGTTCTTCGAGCCCGCGTAGACCACCAGGTTGTGGCCGCCGACCGGCGCGCCCGCGGTGCCCGTGGAACCGGCCGGGACGGCCGAGATGCCCAGGTTGTCCTTGGACTTGTACGCGTCGCCGCCGAAGATCTCCTTGGTCGCCCAGGGGCCGTCGAGCAGCATCGCCAGCTTGCCGTTCTTGAAGTCCGTCTTGAGGGCGTTGTAGCCGTCGGTGCCGGCCGGCTTGGGCGCGGCGCCGGACTTCACCAGGTCGACGGCGGTCTCGACGCCCTTGAGGGACGCGGCCGAGGAGATGGTGATCTTCTTCTTGGCGACGTCGACCATGTCGCTCTTCTCGCCGTAGAGGAAGGGCAGCGAGTAGTAGCTGTCGGGGCTGAGGCCGATGCCCTCGGCGCCCGTCTTCTCCTTGATCTTCAGGGCGGCGTCCTTGACCTCCTGCCAGGTGGCCGGGGGCTTGTCGACGCCCGCCTTCCGGAACAGCTCCTTGTTGTAGAGCAGTCCGAGGGTGTCGGTGACCTGCGGGACGCCGTACGTCTTTCCCTGGTACGCCGCGTTCTTCAGCGGCCCTTCGAGGAAGTCCTCGGTCCTGTCGAGCGCCGGGGTGCCGGAGAGGTCCTTGAGGTAGCCGAGCTGGGCGAAGCCGGGCGTCCAGCCGACGTCGGAGCGCAGCACGTCCGGGGCGCCCTTGCCGGTGGCGGCGGCGGTCTTGAACTTCTGCTGGGCCTGGTCGAACGGCACGTTGACGTACTCGACCTTGATCTTCGGGTACTTCTGCTCGAACGCCGAGACCAGCTTCTTGAACACGGGCGCCTCGTTGGTGGCGTCCGAGGTGTCCCACCAGGTCACCGTGCCGGTCACGCTGCCCGGGTCGCTCGCCGCCTTGGCGCCGTCGTTCCCGCCCCCGCCGTCACCGCCGCACGCGGTCGCGGTGAGTGCCAGCACACCGACGACGGCAGCGACCGATATGCCTCTTCGCATATGGATCTCCTCATGAAGGAGGCCGACCGTCGCGGGCGGCCCCGAGCTGTGGAGGAACGTAACAGGCTGCAATCTCTTGCGAAAGGGTTTGCAAGAACGAAACGGCGAGATTTCTCGGTGGTAACCGTCTCGTGTCCCAGGGGTTGACCGGCCGTTACCCGGCTCGTACGGTCTCGTGCGCAGCAGGTTCCGGTTGGCTTGCGAACGGCTTGCGCAAGAACCTTCATTGCTGCACATCCCCCACCCCCAGGAGCTCCGCATGCCTGCGACAGCCCGAAGAACCCTTTCTGCGGCCTTTGCCCTGGCGGCCGCCGTCACGGTCTGTACCCCCCGGGCGGAGGCCGCCGCGCCCGGCGGCAAGGACGTCACGGCCGTCCTCTTCGAGTGGAAGTACGACGCGGTCGCGAAGGAGTGCAAGGACGCCCTCGGCCCGGCCGGTTACGGCTACGTCCAGGTCTCCCCGCCGCAGGAACACGTGCAGGGGCCGCAGTGGTGGACCTCCTACCAGCCGGTCAGCTACGCGATCGCGGGCCGGCTGGGGGACAGGACCGCCTTCGTGAACATGGTGAACTCCTGCCATGACGCGGGCGTCAAGGTCCTCGTCGACGCCGTCGTCAACCACATGTCCGCCGGATCCGGCACCGGAACCGGCGGCTCCGCGTATACGAAGTACGACTACCCCGGCACGTACCAGCGCCAGGACATGGACGACTGCACCGCCGTCGTCGGCGACTACCGCGACCGCCGCAACGTCCAGGACTGCGAACTCGTCGGCCTCGCCGACCTGGACACGGGCGAGGAGCACGTGCGCGGGCGCATCGCCCGGTACCTCGACGACCTGCTCTCGCTCGGCGCCGACGGCTTCCGCATCGACGCCGCCAAGCACATCCCCGCCGCGGACCTCGCGGACATCAAGTCCCGGCTGAGCCGCGGCGGCGTCCACTGGAAGCAGGAGACCATCCACGGCGACGGCGAAGCCGTCCGGCCCGAGGAGTACCTCGGCACCGGCGACGTCCAGGAGTTCCGCTACGCGCGCGACCTCAAGCGGGTCCTCCAGCGCGAGCGGCTCGCCTACCTGAAGAACTACGGCGAGGGCTGGGGCTACCTGCCCGGCGGCCAGGCGTCCGTCTTCGTCGACAACCACGACACCGAACGCGGCGGCGACACCCTCAGCTACAAGGACGGCGCCGACTACACCCTCGCCAACGTCTTCATGCTCGCCTGGCCCTACGGCTCGCCCGACGTCCACTCCGGCTACGAATTCACCGACCGCGACGCGGGCCCGCCGAACGGCGGCGCGGTGTCGGCCTGCTGGCAGGACGGCTGGAAGTGCCAGCACAAGTGGCCGGAGATCCGGAGCATGGTGGGGTTCCGCAACGCGGTGCGGGGCACGGCGGTCGGCCGCTGGTGGGACAACGGCTACCAGGCGGTTGCCTTCGGGCGCGGCGACAAGGGCTATGTGGTGCTCAACCACGAGAAGTCCGCGCTGACGCGCACCTTCGAGACCGGGCTTCCCGGGGGTGACTACTGCGACGTGCAGAGCGGGCGACGGGTGACGGTGGACGCGAACGGCCGCTTCACGGCGACCGTGGCGCCGGACACGGCGCTGGCGCTGCACGCGGGCGCGCGTACGTGCGGTTGATTTTCCCCTACCCGCCCCTTCCCGAACCGGGGCTCCGCCCCGGACCCCGTCGGCCGGCCACTTCTCAGCCCGTCCGGCGCTTGAGGACGAGCGCGTTCAGCGCGACAGGGGGTCCGGGGGCTTGCCCCCGGTTACGGGAAGGGGCGGGTCAGGGGAGAGCTCTGTCTTTGACCTCAGCCAAGGAGCAGCCTTCCGTGAAACGACTAGCCGCATTCGTGGCGGCCGCGATCGCCTTCCCTCTGGCCGGAACCGGCGTCGCCCACGCGACGCCCCCGCCCCCCGTAGGGGCAAAGGCCCAGTGGATCGACCGCACCACCCTCGCCTGGCCCAAGGGCCTGGGCGACCCGGCCCGCCCCCACCGCCTCCTGCACGACAGCGGCAGCTTCGAGCTGACGGCAACCCCCGGCGGCCTCACCCCCGCCCAGCGCACGAAGTACCCCCACCTCGCCGGATACGACGCCTACCGCGTCCGCGCGACCCCCGGCCAGGAGCGGGCGGCGCTCAGGGGCGCCCTCACGGCCGTCGCCGGTGACGTCTCCACCGGCGTCCAGACACCCGGCGTCCTCGACGACCTGTACGCGTCCGCCGCGGGCAAGGCGACCCTCGGCCCGTCCTTCCGCGACGGCCGCCCCACGCTCTCCGTCTGGGCCCCCACGGCCCGCAGGGTGGCGCTCGAACTCGACGGCCGCACCGTGCCGATGCACCGCGACGACGCGAGCGGCGTCTGGAGCGCGACGGGCAGCCGCGAGTGGACCGGCAAGCCGTACCGCTACGCCGTCACCGTCCACGCCCCGGCCGCCGGCAAGGTGGTCACCAACCGCGTCACGGACCCGTACTCCACGGCGCTGACCGCGGACTCGGCCCGCAGCCTCGTCACCGACCTCGCGGACCCGGCCCTGGCCCCGGCGGGCTGGCGCGGCCTGCGCAAGCCGAAGGCCGTTCCGCTGCGCGACGCGCAGATCCAGGAACTGCACATCCGGGACTTCTCCCCGGAGGGCGGCTACCTCGCCTTCACCGACCGCTCATCGCCCGGCATGCGGCACCTGACGTCGCTCGCCGGCGCCGGCACCTCCTACGTCCACCTCCTGCCGGCCTTCGACTTCGCGACCGTCCCCGAGCGGCGCGCCGACCGGGCGACCCCGCCCTGCGACCTTCCCGCACTCCCGGCCGACTCCGACCGCCAGCAGGAGTGCACCGGCAAGGCCGCCGCGCGCGACGCGTACAACTGGGGCTACGACCCGCTGCACTACACCGTCCCCGAGGGCTCCTACGCCTCCGACCCGGACGGCCCCGGCCGCACCCTCGAGTTCCGGCGGATGGTCCAGGGGCTGGCCGGTGCCGGGCTGCGGACCGTCATGGACGTCGTCTACAACCACACCGCCGCCTCCGGCCAGGACGAGAAGTCCGTCCTCGACCGCATCGTGCCCGGCTACTACCAGCGCCTTCTGGACGACGGCGGCGTCGCGACCTCCACCTGCTGCGCGGGCACGGCCCCCGAGCACGCCATGATGGGCAAGCTCGTCGTGGACTCCGTGGTCACGTGGGCGAAGGAGTACAAGGTCGACGGCTTCCGGTTCGACCTCATGGGCCACCACCCCAAGGCGAACATCCTGGCCGTGCGCAAGGCCCTCGACGCCCTGACCCCGGCCCGGGACGGCGTCGACGGCAAGTCCGTGATCCTCTACGGCGAGGGCTGGAACTTCGGCGAGGCCGCGAACGACGCGCGCTTCGTCCAGGCCACGCAGAAGAACATGGCCGGCACCGGCATCGCCACCTTCTCCGACCGGGCCCGCGACGCCGTCCGCGGCGGCGGCCCCTTCGACGCCGACCCCCGCGTCCAGGGCTTCGCCTCCGGGCTGTTCACCGACCCCAACGGCGCCCCGCAGGGCACCCCGGCGGAGCAGCGCGCCCGGCTCCTGCACGCGCAGGACCTCATCAAGGTCGGCCTGACGGGCAACCTCGCCGGCTACCGCTTCACCGACTCCGCCGGCCGCAGCGTCCGCGGCGCCGACGTCGACTACAACGGCTCGCCGGCCGGCTACGCCGCCGCCCCCGGGGACGCCCTCGCCTACGCCGACGCCCACGACAACGAAACCCTCTACGACGCGCTCGCCTTCAAGCTCCCGCAGGGCACGTCGCCCGCCGACCGGGCCCGCATGCAGGTCCTCGCGATGGCCACGGCCGCGCTGTCCCAGGGCCCGGCGCTCTCCCAGGCCGGTACGGACCGGCTGCGCTCGAAGTCGCTGGACCGCAACTCCTACGACAGCGGCGACTGGTTCAACGCGATCCACTGGGACTGCGCCGCCGGCAACGGCTTCGGCCGCGGCCTGCCCCCGGCCCGCGACAACGCCTCCAAGTGGGACCACGCCCGGCCGCTCCTCGCCGACCCGGCGCTGAAGGCCGGCTGCGGCCCCGTCGAGGCTGCCTCCGCCGCCTATCGCGACCTGCTGCGGATCCGTACGACCGAGAAGGCCTTCGGCCTGGCGACCGCCGGGGCCGTCCAGGAGGCCCTGTCCTTCCCGCTGTCCGGCCCGGACGAGACGCCCGGCGTCGTCACGATGCGCCTGGGCGGCCTGGTCGTCGTCCTCAACGCCACTCCGCAGCGGCAGGACCAGCGCGTCGCGGCCCTCGCCGGCCGGCCCTGCGCCCTGCACCCGGTGCAGGCGGGCGGAGCGGACGAGGCCGTCAAGGCCGCTGCCTGCGCACCCGCGACGGGCACCTTCACCGTCCCGGCCCGGACCGCCGCCGTCTTCAGGGCCGGCTAGCGGGTCAGGACGGCTGGGGCTGCCGCTGGGGCTCGGGCGCCACTGCGCCGAGCCGGTTCACGAGGTCGGAGAACGGCCCGTGGACCGGCTCGTCCTCCAGGATGCGGTGCAGGACGGCCGCCATGTCGTCGTCGTGGGCGGCGCTGACGGCCGCGAGCGCCGCGAAGGCGTGGACGAGCTGCAGCTCCAGCTCGCCGCGCGGGATGCGGCGGCCGTCGAGCCAGAGCAGGGCCGTGGTCTCGGTGAGCGAGATCCAGGACCGGAGGGCGAGGTCCAGGCGCGGCCCGGGGGCGGGAATGCCCAGGTGGTCGAGCATCTGGGCGTACGCGGCCCGCCGCACCCCGTCGATCATGGCGCACGTCCTGCCGGACCCCGCCGCGGGGCCGCCGCGCATCAGGGCGGCGAAGCCCGTGCCGTGCTCCTCCACGTAGTCGAAGAAGCGGCCCATCACCCGCAGCAGGCGGGCGCCGAGGGGGCCTTCGCGGGGCTCTTCGAAGAGGGCCGACAGCTCCTGCGCGGCGCGGCCGAGGGCGGCCTCGTAGAGGCTCTGCTTCCCGGGGAAGTAGTGATAGACGAGCGGCCGGGAGATCCCGGCCGCGGCTGCTATCTCGTCGATGGAGACGTCGTCCGGGGAGCGGTGCCCGAACAGTTCGAGCGCGACCGAGATCAGCTGCTCACGGCGCTGCTCGACACCCATCCTGCGACGTATCCCGGTCTTCATGGCGGTCATCTTAGGGCAGACCGGAAACCGTCATTCGCCCCTGGTTTCCAGCCTGCTGACTGTATTTCAGCTGCTGGAGCGCCGCTATCGCAGAGTGGAAATCCGCCGTCCGTCGGCGAGGCGCGCGCTCAGCTCGGTCTGCGCCCCGGCCCTGGCCGGAACCGCCAGCCGGTCGCCGGGGGCGCTGCCGCGGACGCCGCCCGAGGCCGTGACCGACTGGACGTCGCCGCCGCCCGCCGCCGCCAGGGCGTACCACGTGCCGGCGGCCGACTTCCACAGGACGCCCGCGAGGACGTGCGGGTCGCGGGTGCCGCAGGCGGGGGTGTCCTCGGCGCGGGCGACGACGGTGCTCGGCGCCGCGGCCCGCGCGCCCGGCACCTGGAACAGGGCCAGCGCCCGGCTGCCCGCACCCCGCCAGGTCTCGGCCCGGGCGCACGTCCACTCGGCGCCGCCGGCCCCGCCGGGCAGCTGCTGCACCGCGTACGGCCAGGCGTTGACCGCGCGCACGCCCTGGCCCCGCATGGTCTGCAGGTGGCAGGCGGTGTGGGCCCAGCCGGCCCGGGCCCGGTCGCTTACGTCGCGCGGGGCGGCGGGGGTGCCGGCGGTCAGGCGCGCGGGGGTCAGCTCGCCCAGGTCGGTGACGAGGCGGCCGCCCATCTGCAGGGCGGGCCAGCCGTGGCAGTCGCCGGCGGGGGCGGGGCTGGGCGTGGGGTCCGTGACGCCGTCGGCGCCGCGGCGGAGCGGGATCGGCGCCTCGCCGGGCTTGAGGAGGTCGCGCACGGAGACCTCGTCGACCCAAGGTGCGGTCAGGTAGCGGACGTTGTTGTCGGCGCGGCCCACGACGACGGCCGTCGCGGTGTCGGCGTCCGCGGCGTCGGTCCGGGCGAAGTCCAGGGCGGCGGCCCCGCCGTCGCCGCTCTTCGACTCGGCGTAGCGCACGACGCGCAGGCCGTCGTGGAGCAGGACGACCGCGGCCTGGCCGACCTCGCCCGCGTACAGCAGCTGGGGCGGCCCCGCGGCCGGCCCGGACGGGGTGCCGGGCGTGGCCGTCACCTGGACCGAGCGGCCGGGTCGCGCCCACACGGCGAGGGCGCGGTGCAGCAGCTCGTGGTCGCCGAGGCGGTCGCCGCGGGCGGGCCAGGCGGCGAAGCCGGGGCGGTCGGCGGTCTTCCAGGCGCCCGGCGCGGCCTTCGTCAACTTGGCGGGGTCGAGGGCCTGTTGTGCCGCGGCGTTCTGCGCGTAGGGCGGGGCCGCCGCGCCGTCGGGCCCCCAGCCGTCGCCCGGCAGCGCCAGGAGCATCCCGCACACCGCGGCCGCCGCCAGGGCCGCGAGGGCCGCCCGGGTGTGCTGGCGGCGGCGCATCAGATCCGTCGGGCGGGCCTGCAGGGAACAGGGGTCGAACTCCATGGACTCCAGCAGCGAGGCGTCCCGGCTGCCGGCGGGCGCGCGCAGCCCGTCCGCTTCGAGGACCGCGGCCCCGGGATCCTCCACCCCCGCCGCCGCCAGCACCTGGCGGACGTCACGGTCGGCGGGCAGCTCCAGGGCGCGCAGGACGTACGCCGCGCGGCCGGGGCCCGACAGGGCGGACAGGGCCTGGTCCAGCGCGAGCTCGTCGGCCCCGCCCGAGCGGGGGAACAGCCGCAGGCCCCACACCTGCGGCAGCAGCGGAGGCAGCCGGCCGGGGCGCGGCAACTGCCAGCGCCCGCGCGGCCGGCCGGCCTCCAGCGCCGCCCGCAGGACCCGCAGCCGTACGTAGGCGTAGCCGGGGTCGGCGGGGGAGCCGTCGGGGCCGCGCGGCGCCGGCACCGGCAGACCGGACGGCTCGCCCGCCGCGACGCGGTTGCGCGGCAGCGCCCGCTGGGCGAGGGCGTGCGCGGTCAGCACGCGGCGGTTGCGGCCCAGCGACGGCGGCAGGACGAGATACCCCAGGCGCACCAGGCGCGGGTAGTGCTCGATGAGCGCGGCCTCGGCCTGCTCGACGTCGACGGGGGACGGGAGGGGGCGGGGGGCTGTTGCTTGCTGCTCCACGATCCGTAGAACGAGTGAATGGTGAGATGGTCACCTCACCCCTGGGTGGGGCCCCCGGTGCTGCTGCGTCAGGCGATGCAGCGCGCGCGGATGCGGTCCACGGCGTCGTCGGGGAGGCCGAGGCCGTCGCGGACGTACGCCTCCACCCCGCCGTGGGCGCGGTCCATCTCCTCCAGCGCCGCCGTGAGGTAGGCGGAGCGCACCCCCAGGATCGCGTCGGCGATCTCCGGGTCGCCGCCCGCCGTCGTGAAGCGGTCGATGAGGGGGGCGAAGGCGGTGCGGACGGCCGGGTTCACCGCGAGGTACTCGGCGCGGACCGCCTCCTCGTCCGCGCCCAGGAGCAGCAGGATCACGGCGGCGGCCCAGCCGGTGCGGTCCTTGCCCGCCGTGCAGTGGAAGAGCAGCGGGCCGCAGTCCGGCTCGGCGAGCGCGGACAGCAGGCGGCCGTAGGCGGAGCAGGCGGACTCGGCGGAGACGAAGGCGCGGTAGGAGTCGCACAGCAGCTTCTCGGCCTTGCCGTTGCCCAGGTGCTCCTCGGCGATCGCGGGGCTGCCCAGCACGGAGTCGAGCCTGGCCGGCACGTCGTCGCCGGCGGCCGCGCGGGCCGCCGCGCTGTCGGCCATGACGTCCGCGACGATCAGCCGGGCGCCGTCCGGCACCTGGTCGGGCCGCTCCTCGCGCTCGTGCTCGGTACGCAGGTCCACGACCGTGTGGATGCCCAGGGCGGCGACCGCCGGGTCCGCGGCGGGGTCGAGGCGGTCGAGCTGGCCGGAGCGCAGCAGCAGGCCGGGGCGGACGGCGGAGTCGCCGGCCAGCGCGATGCCTCCGAGGTCACGGAGGTTGATGATCGTCGAGGCGTCGAACTGCGGCATGCGGGCGTCTCCTGTGTCTGTAGCGCACAGCGTGTCTGCTATTGCTCAGATATCTACCGTTTATCTACCGTTATTGTGCCGAACGGAGCGCGAACCCGCGCTCGCACCCCAGCCCCAGGCCGATTCCCAGGCCCAGGGCCGTCAGGTGCCCCGCGTCCGTGAAGGCCGGGCGGCGGCGCAGGAGGGGGCGGGCACAGAGGGTCAGCAGGGCCGCGTACGCGCCCGTGCGGGCCGCGCCCCGCGGGAGGAGCGCGCCCAGCGTGCCGAGGGCGGCGTAATACCCGTAGCTCGGGCCGACGTCGGTCGCGGACCGCGTGTGCGCGGGGGCGCGCACGGCGCGCAGCCCCCAGTAGACCAGGAGCGACGCGCCCACGTGCCCGAGGACGAACGCGCCCGCCGCCCACCAGGCGCCGTACGCGTACTCCGTGTACCCCAGCACGGCCAGGAGCAGCAGCGCGTAGGGCAGTTCCAGCGGCCCCTCGGTCAGGAGCGCGCTGGTCGCCAGGGTGTCCCAGCGCCCGGCGTCGAGATTGTCGACATTGGTCGAACACCGGAGCAGGACGCGCTCGCGCGCGGCGGGCGTGAGCATCCGGTGCACGGCGTACGAACCGGCGAGCAGCCCGCCGACGTAGACGGGCGCGAGGCGGGGCACCTGAAGCAGGCGGAAACGATTCATTGCGCCATGGTCACCCGCGGGCCGTCCACGGCCCACTCCGCGAACTGCGCGTTCCCGCGCGCCCCGCTGCCGTCGTTGCCCGCCGTCAGGAACAACCCCACGTCCTGCCACGAGGCGGCGCCCCGCACCGTCGCCGTGGCCACCGGGAGCCACGTCCCGCCGTCCGTGGCGTACTCCGCGTCGAACGTGCCGGCCCCGGTGCGCGTGAGGCGCAGGGAGACCGGGGCGCGGACGCCCTTCACCTGGCGGAAGGTGTCGAACGCGCCGTCGCCGTCGGCGTCGTAGGACAGGACGACGCCCTGGCCCGGCGTCACCGCCAGGTTCACGGCCCCCGCCGACCACGGCGTGCCGAGGGCGTTGCGCACGATGATGCCCGTGCGCGCCCAGCTTCCCGTGTCCGTCTGGCCGAGGATGCGCACCCGGGCGGCGGCGCCGGCCGGCAGCGCGCCCGCCCGGTACACCGCACCGAACTCCTCCGTCCGCCGCCACAGGTCGTCGCCCGAGCCGTCGATCGCGAAGCGGTCCGCGCCCAACTGGCCGAAGACGGCGGCGTTGTTGGTGAACGTCCGCCACCCGGCGGCCAGGGGACCGGCCAGGAAGAACGTCCCGGAGCGCACGGCCCGCACCGGCTCCTCGCCCTGCGGCCCGTAGCGGGCGCTCACCTCGTACGGCAGGGGCTGCAGCGGCCGCTCCAGCGGAGCGGCGGGGGCGGTGACGCGCCAGCGGGCCGCGCCGGTGGCCCCGGGGTCCAGGCGCGGCAGCGACGTGGGGCCCTGCGGGACGGCCGCGAGGCCGGAGACGGCCAGGCCGACGGGCCCGGTGGCGCGGAAGCCGTTGACGTTGGCGAGGGAGACGGTGAGCACCGCCGTGCCGCCCGGCGCGACGGCCGCCGGCTCCAGAGCCGCCGCGAGCGCCCCCTGGTAGGGCGCGGCCGCCAGCGTGTCCCGTACGCGCACCGCCGTGCGGTACGGGTCGCCCACCGGCCGCTGCGCGTGCTCGGTGCGCTCGCGCGTCCAGAACTCCTCCATGGCGTACCAGTCGACGGCCCGCGGCGCCCGCCCCGCCCGCAGGGCGTCCTCCAGCTCCTCCAGCCAGCGGCGCCACCGCGGCAGGTAGAAGTCGCCGACGAGGCCGTGCCAGTCGCGGCTCGCGTAGTCGTGCAGCTTCCCGCCGTCGGAGGTGCCGCGCCCGCCCCACACGGTGACCAGGACGCGGGCGGTGCGCTCCAGCTCGGCGGCCTCGTCGGGGCCGGTGCCCATGGCCCGGGCCGCCGCGGTCCAGGGCCCGAGCAGGAACGCCTTGTGCGTCCCCGCGATGTCGTCGGCGAGCCGCATCAGCTTCAGCCACAGCGCGGACAGGGCGCGGAAGGCGGTCAGGTCCTTGCGCGCGTAGGCCTCCTTGAGCTGGGGGAGGAGCTGCCGGCTGCGGTGGGCGACGGCCTGCCGGGCCACGTCGACCAGGTCGTGGCGGTAGGTGTCGGTGCCGCGCGGCCCGGCGGCGACGGCGAGCAGCGAGGTGAGGACGGTGTCGAAGCGGGCCGGGTCGTAGGACGGGGCGTTCGGCGCGTACTCGGCGGCGCGGTCCGCGCCGAGGGCCGGGCGGGCGGCGAAGAGGCTGTCGTGCGGGTCGCTGCGTCCGGGCGCGCTCTGCCGGTAGGCGGTCTCGCCCAGCACGGTCCACGCCTCCCGCGCCGCCTTGTCCGCACGGCCGTAGCGGAAGGCGGCGTACGCGGCGAACCACTGCGCCCGGTCGGGCGCGTGCTCCAGCCAGGCCAGCTCGGAGAAGTACTCGAAGGCGGCGGGGTCGCGGTCGGCGCCCTCCGGCATGAACGCCGTGCCGGCCAGGGCGCTGCCGGGCTTGTCGCGCCACGCGAAGAACTTCTCGTCCCACACGTGCGTCTTGGCGCCGATCGTGGTCCGCCCGCCGAAGTTCGGGATGCTGCCGAAGGCGTACGGGGTGCCGCCCCAGTCCTTCTCGCGGTCGGTGACGCCCTTGAAGCGGTCGGAGATGCCGTCGACGATCAGCATCCGCCGCCGGTCGACGGCGCCGAGCAGCTCGGGCAGCGGGTTGTCCTCCCAGCCGAGGATCACCCAGGTCGCCCCGGGGTGCGCGGTGCGCAGGGCCTTCTCGACGGCGCGGGCGGCGGCCGCGACGGGCACGTCGCCCGCGGCGCCGCCCTCGTGCAGCAGGTCCATCTTGAAGTGCTGCGCGGGGCCGAGGAGGCGTTCCTGGTGGCGGTAGAAGGACGCGGCGACGGCGGCGAACGCGCCGGAGCGCGGGTCGAGCCAGTCCGGCCGCCGGAATCCGTGCCAGACGCCCTGCGGGACGACGCGCGCGTCCGCGTTGCGCGCGGCGAAGCCCTCGGGCACGGAGCCGTAGTAGCCGGGCAGGACGGGCGCCATGCCCAGCTCGCGCAGCCGGGCGGTGATCCGGGCCCCGAGGGCGGCGCGGGCGTCGATGAGCCCCCGGCTGAGCGGGCCGCCGTAGCCGCTGAGGTTCTGCAGCAGCCACCACGGCTGGTGGGAGGGGGCGGGCAGCCAGCCGCGGGCCTCGGCGTCGGCGTAGCCGAAGTCGCGCAGGACGCGCTCGTAGACGGCCTCGTGCCCGCTTATCACCAGGACCTCGTTGCAGCCGTGCAGGGCCAGGACGTCGATCATCCGCTCCCAGTAGGCCCAGTCGGCGTACGGGAAGGTGTAGCCGTCGTTGGTGTCGTTGAGGGCGAAGCGGTGCCGGAGGGTGGTGGATCGTTTCAGCGGGCGGGCCGGCGCGGGCAGGCTGCGCGGCAGGCCGACCTGCCGGGCGCTCCAGGTGATGTGCGCCCCGCACACGTACTTGAGGTACCAGTGCACCCCCGTCAGCAGCACCGCCGGGCTCGTCCCGGTCACCTCGATCCGCCCCGTGCGGCCGGTGACCTCGAAGTGGTCCCCGTCTCCGGCGGCCGCGAGCGGGGTGAGCCGGAACTGCTCCGCGTGCCCGCCCAGCAGCCGCACGAGCGCCGCCTTCGCGGGGGCGGTGTCGAACGGCGCGCGGGCGGCGGCCCGGGCGGGTGCGCGGGCGGCGAGGGCGGCCCCGGCCCCGACCGCGCCGGCGGCCCCCAGCAGCAGGCGTCTCGACGGGCTCGGCTGATCGGTCATGGCGCTCCCCACTGTGCCGGATGCGACAACGGACGCGTGCGCGGCGCACGTTAACCGCCGTCCCCTGCGGGAGCAACGGGACGCGCTCGGCGTTCAGCCCCGCCCGGGGTGCCGGTGGGCCGGTCGGCCCCGGCCGGAACCGCCCCGGTCGAGGTACGCCAGCACCGCGAGGACGCGGCGGTTGTCGTCGTCGGACGGCGGCAGGCCGAGCTTGCCGAAGATGTTCGACGTGTGCTTCGCCACCGCCCGCTCGGTCACCCGCAGCTGCGCGGCGATCGCCGTGTTGGACCGGCCCTGCGCCATCAGCTCGATCACCTCGCGCTCGCGCGGCGTCAGCCGGCCCATCGGCCGGTCCTGCTCCCGCCGGGCCAGCAGCTGCGAGATGACCTGCGGATCCATGGCGGTGCCGCCCGCCGCGACCCTGCGGACCGCGTCCACGAACTGGCCGGCCTCGAAGACCCGGTCCTTGAGCAGGTAGCCGACCCCGCCGCTGCCGTCGGCGAGCAGCTCCCGCGCGTACAGCTGCTCCACGTGCTGGGACAGCACCAGCACCGGCAGGCCCGGCGTCTCCCGCCGCGCCGCGAGGGCGCACTGCAGGCCCTCGTCGGTGAACGACGGCGGCAGCCGTACGTCCACCACCGCCACGTCCGGCCGCAGCCCGGCGAGGGCCCGGGAGAGCTCGGGCCCGCTCTCCACGGCCGCGGCGATCTCGAAGCCGTACGCCTCCAGCAGCCGGACCAGGCCGTCCCTCAGCAGGAACAGGTCTTCGGCGAGCACAACGCGCACGGGCACTCCATCGTCGGCGGCGGGAAGGCCGGCGCCCCTCGACGGCCCGGCGGGAAGGGGCGGTTCGCCTCCGCCGTCGCCGGGCCCGCAGGGGCGCCGCGGGGGCCCGGCCCCGGCCGGGGCGGGCGGCGGTCGCTCAGCGCAGGGCGCAGGGGATCTCCATCGTCACCATCGTGGGGCCGCCGGCCGGGCTGCTGACGGCCAGGACCCCGTCCAGCGTGCCGAGGCGGCGCTCGACGCCCGCGAGCCCGGAGCCCGCGGACGCGCCCCGGGTGCCCGGGCCGCCCGGCACGATCGCCCCGCCGCGGCCGTCGTCGGTGACCGCGATCCGCAGCATGCCCCCGGCGTGGTGCACGTCGACCCACACCTGCCGGGCGCCCGCGTGCTTGGCGGCATTGGTGAGCACCTCGCTCACCGCGAAGTACGCCGCCGTCTCGACGGGCTCAGCGGCCCGGCCCGGCAGCTCGACGTCCACCTCGACGGGCATCCGCATCCGCAGCGCGAGGGCCCGCAGGGCGTCGCCCAGGCCGCGCTCCGCGAGCACCGGCGGGTGGATGCCGCGGACCAGGTCGCGCAGCTCGGTCAGGGCCTCGGCCGAGTCGGCGCGGGTCGCGGCCACGAGCTGCTTGGCGCGGGCCGGGTCCGTCTCGATCAGCGCCTCGACGGTGCCGAGGCTCATCCCCATCGCGACCAGGCGGGCCTGCGCCCCGTCGTGCAGGTCGCGCTCGATCCGGCGCAGCTCGGCGGCGGAGCCGTCCACGGCGTCGTGCCGGGTCTCGGTGAGCCGGTCGACGCGGCGCGCCAGCTCGCGCTCGCGGAGGGTGGCCGCCCCCGGCGCGAGCAGCTGCTTCGCCGGCAGGAAGTGCAGGCGCAGCAGCGGCTGCGCGACGAAGAGGGCAAGCACGGCCAGGACGCAGCCGAGGCCGGCCGCCAGGCCGGCGGTGAACTGGTCGGTGACCGGGATGAACGCGTACCAGTGGGTGCCGTCCGCCCGGACGATCGGCTTCCAGACGCCGAGGGCCAGCACGACGCCCCAGGGGAGGTGGAGGAGGAGGGTGGCCGGCAGGAGGGCCAGGAGCGCGCCCGCCGTCGCGTCCACGAGCAGCCACAGCAGGTCGCGCCAGGTGGCGGGGTCCTTGAGCAGGGCCGTGCAGTGCTCCACCTGACCCGCGAGACCGGGGCGCCGGGCGGGCAGCGGCCGGTACGGACCGGGGATCTCCACGCCCGCCCATGCCCGTGCCTGCCGGCGCCGCAGCGCCGCGTGGGCCCGTACCCCCGCCAGCGCCACGGGGGTGGTGAACAGGCCGATCCCCAGCACCGTGAAAGCCAGCGACACCACGGTGAGCGTGAACAGCACGATCGACACCGCCATGCCGAAGACGGCTAGCCACAGGCCGCGGGCAGCGGCCGCCAGTGCGTTGCCGATCTTCATCCGGTGTACCCCCGCGTGCGCTCCCGGGCCCGTCCCCCGGGCCCGGGAACCAGTCTGGGCGGCCGACGCATGATCGTCACTGGGGGCACCGCCCCGGCCGGGGGTGGGGCTGGCCCCACCCCCGCAAGATCAGTAGCCGACGGGCGGCGCGTACTTGTAGCCGACGCGGCGGACGGTGACGATCGAGGCGCGGTGCTCGGCGCCGATCTTGCGGCGCAGGCGGGCCACGTGCACGTCCACGGTCCGGCCGTCGCCCACGTGCCCGTAACCCCACACCGTGGTCACCAACTGGTCGCGGGTGTGCACCCGGTGGGGGTGCGCGACGAGGTGGGCCAGCAGCTCGAACTCCAGGTACGTGAGGTCGAGCGGGCGCCCGGCCACGCTGGCCGTGCGCTGCTCCGGGTCGATGCTCACCAGCGCGTCCCCGTGGGTGGCGGCGGGCGCCGCCTCGGGGGCCTGCTGCTCGGCCGGCACCAGCACCAGGTAGCCGATCATCGGCGGCTGGCCCGGCAGGGTGGGCAGGGTGTGCTGCGGCGCCGGCAGCCAGGTGGCCGCACCGGAGTGCAGCAGCTCGGCGACCGGCGGCACCTCGTCCGGCGCGACGGCCCGGAGCCGGTGGCGGTGCGCGGTATGGGACGGGTGGGCGGGGTGCGCGGTGGTGGACGAGGCCGTGGCGGTGGCCGCGGCCGAGGCGGACGGGGCGGGCACGGTGAGGGTACGGAGGTTCGTCATGGAGAGCTCAGCTCTTTCGCGCGAGAGACCGTCGAGGGGACGTGCGTGTGCGCGGGGCCGTTGGCCGGAACCGGGGACCGGCGGCTGACTTCGACGTGGGGGTCAGCGGGAGGAGAGGGCCTGCGCGGAAGTCGCGCGGCAACACACTCGGTCGAAGTCGTCGTGCTGACGGGAAGGCCAGAAGGGCTCGAGGTCGGTGCGACCCGTCGCGGTGTTCTGGAAGCTGGCCATGCCCCTATTGAAGCATGACCTGCGGCGGGACAGCAGACTCGGAGGGGCTGCGGATACGCGATCCTGGCGTGATGCGGACCACCGTGAACGCCCCGGCGAATACGGAGTAATCGGCTCCGGGTGGTGGTGGTGGGCGGTGGTGGTGGGCGGTGCGGCCCGGGCGGCCGTCAGTACGTGACCGTGATCCGCCGCGCCGGGCCGTCCACCCGCACCACGCCCCCGTACGGGATCACCAGCTGCGGATCGGTGTGCCCCAGGTCCACGTCGAACACCGCCGTCATCCCGGGCGCGTACGCGTCCAGCGCGCGCTCCACCGCCTGCCGCTGTGCCCGCCGGTACGCGGCCCCGTCCTCGCGGCTGAGCGGCCGGTCGAAGGACCACGCCTTCGCCCGGCCCATCAGCAGCGCGGAGAACTGCCGCAGCAGTCCCCTTTCGCCCATATTGCGCAGAATGCGGAAAACGTCCTCGGCGGAGGGCAGCTCTTCCGAGGTCTCCAGGAACAGCACGCGGCCCTCGTACGCCTCGGGGTCCCCGATCTCCCGGTCGGCCATCAGCAGCCACGACAGCACCTCGATGTTGCCGCCCCACGCGATGCCCTCCACCGCGCGGCCGGCGTTCCGCCACGCCCACTCGTCGCAGGGCGCGAGCACCGGCTCGCTCGCGAAGGTCTTCGGGTCGTCCCAGGGGCGGTCGACGTCGTTCGAGGCGCCGGGCGCCGTGAACTCGTACGGCCCGGGGGTGAAGAGCGCGGCCCGCAGCGAGGCCGCCGTCCGCGGGTGCAGCGAACCGGGCCGGCCGAGCTCCGCCATCACGCTGCAGCCGTGGTAGCCGACGATCCCCGTGGCGCTCAGCCAGGCCAGCAGCGCGGTGTTGTCGCTGTATCCGAAGAACGGTTTGGGGTGCGCCCGCACGAGCTCGCGGTCCAGCAGCGGCAGCACCGTGATCTGGTCGTCGCCGCCGATACTGGCGAACACCGCCGTGATGCCCGGGTCGGCGAAGGCCGCGTGCAGATCGGCGGCCCGCTCGGCGGGGCTCGCCCCCATTTTCCGGGTCGTCGGATATTCCACCGGGCGCAGCCCGAATTCCGACTCCAGCCGCCGCAGCCCGAGTTCGAACGGAACGGGGAAGAGGCCCGGCAGCCCCGAGGACGGTGAGATCACCGCGACGCGGTCGCCGGGCCGGGGTTTGGGCGGGTACTCGGGTGCGTCCATGCGGTCACCCTAGGCCGCGCCGGGCCGTTCCGTTCAGGAGTTCCCGGCGATTACCGGATAGTGGTCACTGAGGTCGGTGTAGGTGTACTCCTTGCCCCAGCTGGAGACGGTCCACGGCGCCGAGGCCTCCTTGACCACCGTGTTCTTCCAGTTCGCCGGGCGGGCGTGGCCATTCCGGTGCAGGACGTAGTCCAGGTCCTCACGGCCGTCCGTGGGGTAGCGATAGGCGGCGATGGAGTTCTCCTTCGTGTCGAAGGAGTACGGGTGCCCGGTGCGCTCCGCCGCCGGGGCGAGATCGGCGTTCGCGAGCATGGCCGCGTATTCGCTCCCGTGCGCGTCCACATTCAGGTCGCCGGCCACCATGACCTGCTCTCCCGCGGGAATGTTCTTCGCGTCGAGGAAGGCGTCGATCTGCCGGAACTGCTTGGCCCGGTCCGCGGCCGCCTCGCCCTCCTTGCAGCCGCTGTCGGTCGACTGCGCGTGCGTGCCGACGACGTGCACCTTCGTGCCGTTCACGTTCAGCACCACGTAGGCGAAGCCCTTGTTGGACCACCAGTCCGCACCGCACGCGTCCTGGTAGATCACCTGCTCCTTGCGGACGATCGGCCACTTGCTGAGCACGGTCACCCCGCCGTCCTCCGGAGTGGTGGACGAGTAGTTCCCGCCGGTGGCGTCCCAGCCTTCCTTGCTGCGCCCGACGACCGGCGTCTGGTACGGATACCGGTCCGCCGCATTCGCCTTCAGCGCGTCGGAGGCGCCGTTGTCGAAGGCTTCCTGCAGGACGACGACATCATTGTTCCGGAAGAATCCGGCCGCGGGTATCTCCTTGGCGCGGTGGTCCTGCCCCCAGTTGGGATAGAGGTTCTTGCTCATGAGAAAGACGTTGTACGTCAGAACCTTCAATTCCGGCACGGGGGCGGCCTGGGCGGCCTGGGCGGCCGTTTGCGGCAGGGCCGCGGTGAGGGCGACGGCGGCGAGTGCGGTCGCGAGCGCGGAGGCCGCGCGGGCGGGCTTGAGGATCGGCACTGCAACTCCCTGAGGGGGTGGGGGCACCGTGGTCGCACGGTGCCCCAGTGCGAGCTGGGGAACGAGCCGCCCACATCAAATCAGCAGGCGTTACTTCCGGACAGACTTCAGGTGATCAATTCCCCTACGCGCGCCGACGACTTCGTGACGGGCCCACGTGTCGTGCACGCGCATGAGTCGTTGAATCCGTTGGAAGAGATGAGTTCGGAAGAGGTGCGGTGTCCGGCCCACCGTGAGGAGTTCCCCATGCCCCAGCCCCTGCGCCAGGGCCTCGTTCTCGATTTCGGCGGGGTCCTGACCACTCCGGTCGCCGAGTGCACCCGGGCCTTCTGCCTGCGCGAAGGCCTCGCCCCCGACGCCTTTCTCCAGGTCATCTCGGCGGACCCGGAGGGCAGCGAGATCTACGCCCGGCTGGAGCGCGGCGAGATCGGCCAGGCCGAGTGGAACGAGCGCACCGCCGCCCTGCTTGGAGTCGATCCCGCCGATCTGATCGCCCGCGTCCTGGCCGACCTCAAGCCGGAGCCCCTGATGCTGGCGGCCGCCCAGTCGGCCCGCCGCGCGGGCGTGAAGGTGGGCATCCTCTCCAACAGCCTGGGCTCCGGCCCCTACGACCCCTACCGGGGCTACGGCTTCGACACCCTGTACGACGCCGTGGTCCTGTCCGGGCAGCACGGCATCCGCAAGCCCGAGCCCGGGATCTACCCGGTGGTCCTCAAGCAGCTGCAACTGGCCGCCGAGGCCTGCGTCTTCGTCGACGACTCCGCCCGGAACCTCACGCCCGCCCAGGACCTCGGCATGACCACCGTCCTGGACGGCGATCCGGCGGAGACGGTCAAGCGCCTGGAGGAGATCTTCGGGCTCCCGCTGAGGTGACGCGAGGTGGCGGGGGCGGCGGCCAGGGGGACCGCCCGGGCCGTCGGGGGTCCCGCCGGGGCCCGGGGCCGGCCGGGGTCCTTGTCGCTTCCCGGGGTCAGCTCGCCTGCCAGTGCCGGGCCGCCGGGCCGTGGTGTGCCGCGAGGGCACGGTCCAGGTTCGTGGCGGCGCTGATCAGGGCGAGGTGGGTGAACGCCTGCGGGAAGTTCCCGAGCGCCTCGCCCGCCGGCCCGATCTCCTCGGCGTAGAGGCCGAGGTGGTTGGCGTGCGTGACCATCTTCTCGAAGACGTAGCGGGCCTCGCCGACCCGGCCCGAGCGGGCCAGCGCCTCCACGTACCAGAAGGAGCAGAGGTTGAACGTCCCCTCGCTGCCGTCCAGCCCGTCGCCGCCGCCGGCGCCGTCGGTCCGGTAGCGGTGCACGAGGCTGTCGCTGACCAGCTCCTCCTCGATCCGCCGCACCGTGGACAGGAACCGCGGGTCCTTGGGCCCGGCGAACTTCACCAGCGGCATCACCAGCAGCGAGGCGTCCAGCGTCACACAGTCCGGGTACTGGCAGTAGGCGCCGGCCTCCGGTGACCAGCAGCGGTCCTGGACGAACCGGTAGGCCGCCGCGGCGGTGTCCCGCCACTGCTCGACGGGGGCGGGCATGCCGCGGTGCCGCGCGATGCGCATGGCCCGCTCGAAGGCGACCCAGGTCATCAGCGCGGAGTACGTGAAGCGCCGCCGGCCGCCGCGGGTCTCCCAGATCCCGTCGTCGGGCTCCTCCCAGTTCTTCTGCAGCCAGTCGAGCTGGCGGGCCAGCGCCTCCCACAGCTCGTAGGAGATGGGCTCGGCGTGCTTGTTGTACAGGTAGACGGAGTCCATGAGCTCGCCGTGGATGTCGAGCTGGGTCTGGCGGGCCGCGGCGTTGCCGATGCGGACCGGGCGCGCGCCGCGGTAGCCGCACAGGTGGTCCAGGACAGTCTCGGGCAGGTCGGCGCGGCCGTCGATGCCGTACAGCACCTGCAGCCCGGTGCCCGGCGGGGCCTGCACGCAGCGCTGGTGGAGCCAGTCGATGAAGGCGGCGGCCTCCTCGGTGAAGCCCAGCCGCATCAGCGCGTAGAGGGTGAAGGCGGCGTCCCGGATCCAGGTGTAGCGGTAGTCCCAGTTGCGGCCGCCGCCCGGGGCCTCGGGCAGGGAGGTCGTCGGCGCGGCGACCAAGGCGCCGGTCGGCTGGTAGACGAGCAGCTTCAGGGCCAGCGCCGAGCGCTCGACCGCCTCGCGGTAGCGGCCCCGGTACTGCGACTGGCGCAGCCAGCCGTCCCAGTACTGCAGCGTCTTGTCCAGCAGCCGGGCGGCCTCCGCGCCATCGAGCGGGCGCAGGACGCCCTCCCGTACGGCCCCGTCCCCGTCCCACTGCACCGCGAGCTCCAGCGACTGGCCGGGCTCCAGGGTCACCGTCGTGCGGGCGGCCGTGCCGTCCGGCGTCAGGGGCACGGAGGAGCGCAGCACGAGGAAGCCGGCGGGGCCGGTGAAGACCACTCCGGCGTTGCCGACGGTGCCGGTCTCGTGCGGGGCCCGGCCGTAGTCGAAGGCGGGCCGGCAGCACACGTCGATCGTGGCCCGGCCGCGCAGCACCCTGACCTGGCGGATGATCTGGCGGACGCCCGAGGAGGGGCAGGAGGGGTGGTCGGGGACCATGAAGTCGTACAGCTCGGCCACGGACTCCTGGCCGAGGAAGCGCGTCAGCAGCACGTTCGAATCCGGCATGTACATCTGCTTGGTGCGCTCCGCGCCGCGGACCGTGACGGAGAACGAGCCGCCGCGCTCGGCGTCGAGCAGGGAGCCGAAGACGGAGGGCGCGTCGAAGCGCGGCAGGCAGCACCAGTCGATCGTGCCGTCGACGCCGACGAGGGCGACGGTGTGCAGGTCGCCGATGATCCCGTGGTCCTCGATGGGCAGATAGCCGGGGCGGGTCTCGGGTATGTGCTTCACGGGCGCCTCCTGGATGGGGGCGGGCCTCACCACCCGTTATACCGCCGGTGGCGGCACGGCGCCCGGCGGAGCCCCAGGCCCTGGTCCCGGTCCCGGCCCGATCCGGTCCCGGCCCCGATCCGGCTCTGGCCCCGGCCTCAGCCGGCGGCCTGCGACCGGGACAGGGCTTCCCGTACGGCCTCCTCCGTACGGGCCACGACCGCCGTCCCGTCGTCGGCCGTGATGATCGGCCGCTGGATGAGCTTGGGATGCCCGGCGAGGGCGGTGATCCACCGCTCGCGCGCGCCCTCGTCGCGCGGCCAGTCCTTGAGGCCGAGCTCCTTCGCCGCCGCCTCCTGGGTCCGCGTGATGTCCCACGGCTCCAGCCCGAGCCGGTCGAGCAGCGCGCGGAGCTCGTCCTCGCCGGGGACGTCCTCGAGGTAGCGGCGGACGGTGTAGCCGGCGCCCTCGGCGTCGAGCAGGCCGAGGGCGCTGCGGCACTTCGAACAGGCGGGATTGATCCAGATCTCCATGCCCCACACCGTATCGCCTGCCCCCGTCAAATCCCCTCTGAGCTGGGGCGATTGTCAGTGGGGGGCAGTAAAATCGAAGACAGACGAGAGAGGTTACGAACCCCTCAGGAGGAACGCCGATGGCCGTAGCCGCACCCACTCTTCCCACCCTGCCGAAGGAGCCGCTGCCCGCGGGCCGCCCGCGCGGCTGGTACGAGGCGCACAACCGCCAGCTGAAGGCCATGCGCCTGGCCATCGCCCTGCTGCACACCGGGGTGTACCGCCCGGAGCAGGCGAGCAACCGCCGGATACGGGCGACCGCCGTCCGCATCGGAGTCCACGCGCCCTCCGACACCACGTGCCGGGCCGTGCGCTCCCTCATCCACGACGCCGCCAACTACTAACCACCACTGAACGGCAGGCACGGGCCTCTCCCGGCCGCCCGCATGCGAACCCTTTCACTTGCCCATAACGTGACAAGAGGTTCGTCATGTCGTCACCGGGAGAGGTCCATGCCTGCTCGTACGCTCAAGGACAAGGTGGTCGTCATCGGCGGTGCGTCGAGGAACCTCGGCGGCCTCATCGCCCGGGAGATCGCCCCGGACGGCGCCAGGGTCGTCGTCCACTACAACAGCGATTCCTCCCGCGACAAGGCGGAGCAGACCGTCGCGGACGTGAAGAAGGCCGGCGGCGACGCCTTCGCCCACCAGGGCGACCTCACGAAGGTCGCCGAGGTCGAGCAGCTCTTCGACGCCGCGGTGCGGACGTTCGGCAAGGTCGACTGCATGGTCAACACGGCCGGCATGGTCATCAAGAAGCCCATGACCGAGACCTCGGAGGAAGAGTTCGACAAGATGTTCGCCGTCAACACCAAGGCGGCGTACTTCATGATGCGCGAGGCCGCCAAGCGCATCGAGCGCGACGGGGCCATCGTCACGATCGTGACCTCCCTGCTCGCCGCCTACACCGGCCTCTACTCCGTCTACGCCGGCAGCAAGGCCCCCGTCGAACACTTCGCCCGCGCCCTCTCCAAGGAACTCTTCGGCCGGAACATCTCGGTGAACAACATCGCCCCCGGCCCCATGGACACCCCGTTCTTCTACCCGGCCGAGACCGACGACTCCGTCGCGTACCACAAGTCCTCGTCCATGAACGGCGACCTCACCAAGATCGAGGACATCGCCCCCTACGTGAAGTTCCTGCTCACCGACGGCTGGTGGCTCAACGGCCAGACCCTCTTCATCAACGGCGGCTACACGACCCGCTGACCTACCGACGGCGCTGCCGCCGGTAGGTTCATGCTGTGCCCGGCTGGAGGTTACCCGGACGTACGGTCCTCGTCTCGAGGGCCGGGTTCGACGCCACCGTTCAGTTCCTGACGCACTCGACGCCAGGCGCGGATGATCTGAGGAAGCCGCGACAGCACTTCGGTGATCTGCCCCAGCAGCAGCATGACGCACCCGAACGCCGCAAGGACGAAGAGGGTCACGTTGTCCCACTTCATCGCGCGGCCCCCGTCCTGAGCCAAGACGGAACGGGGAACTGGGAATCCGCATGGTTGGCAGTGATTCTGGGCATGGCGATACCTCGCGTCACCCCGGCTGACACATTCGGTCGAATATGAATCTCAGGGAACCCACGGATGGTTTCCGTGCGGAGCTGGGCGAACGATGCCCATATGCAGCGTCCTGGGGTGCCGGGGCCCGTGAGGACAGTGCTGCCCGCCGACTCTCCGTGAGCCGGGCGCACCGACGCTTACGTGTTCGGAGCGAGGAGTTCCGGCCGGGCCCGGCAACGGGCGGGCAGGCCGGACGGGTCTAGCCGAGCAATCCCCGGCCCGACAGCCAGTCGAGAGCGTTCGCCCCCAGTCGATCGGGCGCTTCAAGGAGCGCGGTCTCCACCGCTGCGAGGTCGCTGAGCGCCGCGGGTGCGCCTGAGCGGTCCAGTACGGAGAGACGCTCCATCGCCGAAGCGACGGCGTCGGGCCAGCCTGGCATACCGAAATGGGTCGGAGCCTTGAAAGCGGCCGAGGCGGCTCTATGCAGCAGCGCCGCGCGCCAGCCCTGCTCACGCATCACCTCTGCCGTGAACCAGGCACGGTCGTCGACATGCCGGACGAACTCCGCCATGGACTCGGGCACCGCTCGCAGTGCGAAGCGTGAGCCGCCGGCCCAGGGAAGGTTCACGTCCGAGGCGACGGCCACGAACGCGAGCAGCGCCTCGGGCCCGTCTTCTCGCGCGGCCACCAGCGTCGCGCGGGCTCTGCGGTAGAGATCGACGCTCTGGGCGAAGATTTCCCCGTCACTCGGCCCGGTGTCGGCCGAGTGGATCACATCCAGCAGCCCCTCGCGCCAGGCGTCAGTGACGAGACCGACCGCCGCCGCGCTCACCAGGACGTCCGTGTCGTCCGCGTCGATACCGAAGTGCGCCAGGGCAAGAGGGGCCTGCTTCTCGATATCCGGAAACGGAGGGTCCTTCTCCTTGGTCTCGGTCTTCCCCGGGAGAGAGTCGCGCCAAGGCGACAGGGGTTCGGGCTGCGGCTTCTCCACGGTGATTCCGTGCTCAGCCAGGTCATCGAAAACGGCGTCCGGTCCGCAGTCGATGTGCGAGGAGTCATGCCGTCCCGAACAGTCTTCCGGGCACTCAAGCTCCTCGCACATCTCCGGCGCTTCGGGCTGCGCCTCATTGATCAGGTGGTAGGTGAGCCGCTCTGCCACCGCCTCCCGTGCCGCGATCATGGCCAGGTCAAGCCGGAAAGCCTCGTCCCTCAGCTCGGAGTCCTCGGGACCCACAGAGGCAGGCGGTTCGGGTGCGTCCGGGATCCAGTTGTACGCCGATTCCAGTGAGACCGTCAGCCAGGCGACACGCAGTGCCTCAGTTTCGCCGCCTTCGGCCAGCCCGGCCACGGCCTCCGCGGCCTGCCGCACACTGTCGAGCCGGGCGAGATGCCGCTCACGGACGGGCACCCAGGCTGCGGACTCCGCTCGGGCCCGCTCAGCATCCTGCACCAGCGCGGCGTCGCGGGCCCGCCGCGCCCGGGTGACCAAACGGGTCAGACAGGGGCGGCACCCGAAGAGTCCGGACGTCGGTGTCGGGCCGAGTGGTACGGCCGCGAGCTCTTCACCGAACGGCCCGTCGCAAAGGCAGCAATCAACGCCGCCCACCTGGCGAGACGTGGGTACGCGGGGCACGGCGGTGCGGATCGTGTCATGGGCGTAGGCAGGGATGTGCACGGTGGCAACTCCTTGGACGGTGGCGCCCCATCGGCGCCTTCTCCATGCTCACCTCGCCGTTCGGCCGCGAGTCACGCTTTGGCGGCCCGGACGGCGAACTTGACGAAAGCTGACTTGGCGCCGGCCCGCGACTTCTACGGTATTGACGAAACTTGACACTCCGGTCCGGGAGGAATTCACGTGGCTGCTTCCAATGCCTCACCGCAACCATCAGGTCCGCACCAAGAGCTGGTCGAAGCGCTGCAGGAATTGCACCGCGCGGCGGGGCGGCCGAGCTCCCGGAAGGTGAGCACGCTCATCCGTCACCGTGAGGACCTGCGTTCAGCCGCCAGTCATGAGAGCGTGCGGTCCGCCGTCAACGGGATACGGGTGCCGCGCTGGGAGACCGTCCACGACATCGTCGTGGTCCTTTCAGGACAGTGCAGCCCGCCTCGGGACGAGGAGTCGGAGACGGCCAGATTCCTGCCGCTGTGGCGCGCGATCGGTGAAGGAGAGTCAGGCGCGCTGAAGTCGTTCCAGGAGCTCCTCAACGGCGGCTGGGGAGGCGAGGACGGCAAGTGGACGCCGGAGCTGGTCATGGGCGCGGTGCTCAACCCTTTCAACGCCATTGAGATCCACCCGTCGCTTGCAGTTCCACACGAGCCGCTGGTGTCGGAGGACGATTGGGTCCGGCTGATGGTGAAAGAGATAGAGGAGCAGGGTGCTGAACACACTCTGCGGGTCCTGCTGCACATGCTGAAGGGCGATTACGTCGGGGCGGAGGAGGGCGCGCCGTACGGCTATCGCAATCCCGGCCGGGAGGCCCTGGAGGCGTACGCGGCCTTTCGGTACGGCTGCCAGGAGATTCTCCGGCGCCTGAGCTGCGAGCCGAACCTCCTCGCAAAGTCGATCCGTGCCATGCGCGCCGACGAAACCATGGACCGGGACGACCGGGCGGAGATGCTGGAGAACGAGTCCGACCTCAGCTTGATGCACGAGGTGATGATCGTGACTCCGGAAACCTGGGACGAGGTGTCGGAGGAGGCTCATCACATGGTTTTCGGCTACCTGATCAAGCAGATCAGTCCTGTGGGCCCGCTCGGGCTGCCCGACACCGAACGGTTCCAGATCACCTGGCGCATCCCCGAACCGCCCGCGGCGTAGCCACTTCCTTTCGTAAGAAGCCCTCACGGCGAAGGCCGCCGCCCAGAGCGGGGCGGCGGCCTTCGCGCGGAATCCGCGGTTTGGTGTCGAGTCACACAACCGTGCAGCAGCACAGATGACGTCGGCGGTGGCCCGGGTGGCCTGTCAGGGCAGGGTGCCGCCCGCGTTGAGGATCAGCTGCTGGAGCACCTTCATCGTGGTGACGTAGTCCGCGTCGTCGATGCCCTCGTGGAGGGCGGCGCGGATCGCCGGGGCAGTGCGCGCCAGGTCGGCCCGGGCCCGTTCCCCTTCCTCGGTGAGCCACAGGCGGTCCTCGGCGTCCCGTCTCAGCCAGCCGCGCTCGACGAGCACCGCGGACTCCGCCGCCAGGTCGTCCTCGGGCCGGATGTAGGACCTCATGGCCTCTCTCAGCCCGGGCAGGGTCATTCCCTCGCCGTCGGGTGAGAGGTCGTTCACCGACAGGTTGCGCAGCGGTCAGTACTGGGGCTGGGTGCAGCCCTTCTCGACCTGCCGGGCCCGGGTGAACGCGATCAGCGCGTCGTAGGCCATACCGGTCCAGTAGGCGGCGGGCTGTCCGGCGAGTTCCGCGTCGGACATCTGCTGGGTCGTCATGGAATGTTCTCCTGTCAGCCGACCGCGACGGTGTTCTGGGCGGCGCCGACGCGCCAGGTGCCGTCCTCCTTGACCAGGATGTAGAACGGGCGGCCCTCGGGCCGGTCGGCGATCCGGGTGCCGTCGAGGAGGACCGGCTGCTGGCGGACGTTCACCGCGGCGATGCCGGGCCGCAGGAACAGCACGCGCTCGACGTCGTAGACGGCGGTGGACTCGGCCATCGCGCCGGGCAGCACCTTCCGGGTGAAGGCCGAGATCTCCTCGAAGCCCGACAGGCGCATGCCGTGGCCGGTGGTCCACACAGGGTCCTCCCGGCGGAAGACGCTCAGGAACTGCTCGACCAGCTCGTTCTGCTGGGCGTGCTCGACCTCGGCGACCAGATGCCGGATCGCGGCCACCTCGGCGTCGGTCTCCGGGCCGTCGGGGGCGCCGAACACCTCGACCGGCCGGTACGAGCCCGACACCAGCTCGGCCACCGCGCCCGGCCGGTCCGGCCGCCAGCCGAGGGCGGTACGGGCGGCGGCGCCGCTGACGCTCTGGTCGAGGGCGAGCGCGTCCGCGAAGAGCGGGCCGAAGACCTCGGCGGCCTGCTCCACCGGCACCGCGTGCGGGGCGGCGAGCACTCCTGCGGCGCGGCCGGCGGCCCGGGCGAGGTCGCGGACCGGGACGGCCGGCTCGCCGACGCCGTGCCAGACGGTGCCGGCCGCGGCCCGCTCGAGGGCGGCCACGAACAGCTCGGCCAGGTCGTCCACGTGGACGGTCGGCCAGCGCACGCCCTCCTCGCCGTAGTACTCGGGCACCCCCTGCTGCCGGGCCCGGTCGACCAGGATGGCGGGGATGCCGCCGCCGCGGCCGTACACGATGCCGGGCCGGACGACCACCGCGCGCACGCCTTCGGCGGCCTCGGCCAGCACCCGCTGCTCGATCCGCGGGCGGTGGCCGACGATGCCGGCCGGGTTGACCGGGGCCTCCTCGCCGACCTCCTGGGCCTCGCCGGTGGCGCCGAGGACCCAGACGCCGCTGGTGTAGACGAAGGGGCGGCCGGTGCCGCGCAGCGGAGCGGCGAGCGCCTCGATGACGGCGGTGTCGGCGCCGGCGTCGCCGCTCGGCGGCGCCAGGTGGATCACGGCCTCGATGTCGGGGGTCACCGCTCCGGCCAGCGAGGCCGGGTCGGCGGTGTCACCGACCACCTGGGCGTGCCAGGCCCGGCCGGGCTGCGGCTCGGCGCTGCGGGTGAGCGCGACGACCTGGTGGCCGGCGGCGGTGAGGTGGTCGGTGACGGCGGAGCCGATGTAGCCGGTGGCCCCGGTGAGCAGAACCTTCATGACGTTCCCATCTGAGAAACGATACGTTTCGTCTCGTGTGGCGGTATGGCGGTATGGTGACTTGCTTCGCATCTGCGCGGTGCGCGCAGGGTTACGTCTCAGAAATTGATCATTTGCCCGGCGATGCCGTGGACGCGGCGAGACCGGGCACAGTGGTTCAGGGCGGGGTTTCGGGCCGGGCGTCCCGGGTGCCCCACCGGTCGAGCACCGCGTAGGCAGGCTGCCACCGGTGCGTGTACGCGTGGTGCGCGGACTCGGGCAGGAGCTGCCTCAGCACGGCGGCCACGGTCCGCTCGGCGACGCCGTCGAGGAGCCATGGCAGGATCCGTGCCGCATCGGCCCCGATCCGCTGGGCGTGGACGCGCCCGAAATGCTCCCACTGCTCCGTGCTCAGGATGTCCTGGATCAGTGGGAAGACCGCCTCCTCCTCGTGGCGGAGATGCCCGCGCAGACCGGTGACCAGCGAGCCGGTGAGCTCACCGAGCAGGTCGAGCCCGGCATCGGGGCCGTCGATGCCGGGGTCTCCGGCGTCGGGGTCGTCGGCATCGGGGCCGGTCAGCGCCTGGTCGATCGCCTCCAGCAGGAGGGCGAGCGCGGCGTGCTCGGCCTCGATCGCCTCCAGCCGCGCCAGGGAGAAGGGGTGGCCGTACAGCGCCCGGCGCAGGGAGGGCCACAGGGCGTCGTCCTCAGCGGCATGGTGGACGTGCCAAGCCTTCCGGAACAGCTCCCAGCCCGCTGCGGTGCGCAGGATGCTCCGGAGATCGGGACGGGAGCGGGCGGCGGCCCGGGCGAGGTGGTGCAACTCCCTTCGCAACGCGTTGTGCATCGCGTACGTCACGGTCATGTCGAACCTGTCTCGCACGTCTGTCTGACTCCTGGTGCCGGTGACGGGATGAGCCCGTGTCAGGCAGTGGTGTCATGACTGGTTCCTCCAGGAACAGGGCAGCGGAAAGCCACGCCTGACGGAGCGGGGCATCACGGGAAGGGTGACCGGACGGGCAAGCGGCCGGGGGGAACCGAGGCCCTCGACGGCCGGCCTGCCCGGGTGCCCCAAGCCTCCCGTGAGAGCCGTGCCCGGATCAACGCCGAGTTCGTGCGTTGATCGATAACTCGGCGGTTATCGCCGTACGGGACGCGGCGGTCGCGTCAGAACCGCAGTGCGCCGAGTTCGCGGACCGTGTCGGCGAGAGCGCCGATCAGCTCGTTCTCCGCATCGCTCCGCCAGATCAGAGCGTAGGACAAGGGCGCCAGGTCCGTGACGGGTATCCAGTGGATGTTCGGCATGCCCCAGTGCCGGGTGACATGGCTGGGAAAGTTGTGGACGATCTCGCCCATGCCGACCCGATTGATCAGCTCCTCCGCGTTGCTCACGGGGCGCCCGCGCTCGATCGGCCGGCCCTGGAACGTATGGAAGGGCAGGTAGCTGTCCTCCCAGTAGTCCGGCATGTCGGGTGCCATGACGTGCTGGAAATCGGCGAACACCTCCAGCCGCACCGACGTTCGCCGGGCGAGCTCGTGGTCGGCGGTCACGGCGAGGATCCGGGGGTCCGTGCACAGGACCGGCCCGACGGTGAGGTCCGGTTCCTCCACGGGCAGCCAGGTGACGAGGACGTCCAAGTCGTTGTCACGGAGCCGGCCGAACGGATCCATGTACGCCAGCTGGCGGATCTCCAGCTCCCACTGCGGATGCCGCGAGCGGAAGGTCCTCCAGTAGTGGTGCATGTCGACGACGTTGAACGGCATCATGCCGACGCGGAGCCTGCCGGTGACACCGCGGGCGGCCAGCCGGGCGCGTTCCAGGGACTCGTGCAGGCCCGCATAGACCGGCTGCAGGTCGTCGCGCAGCTGGCGTCCGACATCGGTCAGGCGCACGGTGCGGCTGGTGCGTTCGAACAGCGCGGCGCCGATGCGCCGTTCCTGTTTTCTGATGGCCTGGCTGACCCGTGCCTGGGAGACCAGGAGCCGCTCGGCGCTCCGGCCGAAGTGCAACTCCTCGGCCAGGACCAGAAATATCTCGATGTCCCGCAGCTCCATCACGCCCCCGTGTCCTTCTCCGCCGGCAACGCAGAGGCTGCCGAGCCGCAGAAGTATATGTTGATCACGGTTTCGCGCACAGGGCCCGATAAGCGGCGAGGGCAGCCGCTCGATAAGCGGCGAGGGCCGCCATCCTTTGCGGATGACGACCCTCGCTGTTGCCGTCCTGACGCCCAGTCAGACTGCGTCGGCGGCCTTTTAGATGTCGAAGTACATCTCGAACTCGTGCGGGTGCGGGCGGAGCTGGATCGGGGCGATTTCGTTGGTGCGCTTGTAGTCGATCCAGGTCTCGATCAGGTCGGAGGTGAAGACGCCGCCGGCCTGGAGGTACTCGTTGTCCTGCTCCAGGGCGTCGAGGACGGCCGGGAGGGAGGTCGGGACCTGGGGGACGTTCGCGTGCTCGTCGGGGGCGAGCTCGTAGAGGTCCTTGTCGATCGGCTCGGCGGGCTCGATCTTGTTCTTGACGCCGTCGAGGCCGGCCAGGAGGAGGGCCGAGAACGCGAGGTACGGGTTCGAGGACGGGTCCGGGGCGCGGAACTCGACGCGCTTGGCCTTCGGGTTGGAGCCCGTGATCGGGATGCGCATGGCGGCGGAGCGGTTGCGCTGGGAGTAGACCAGGTTGACCGGGGCCTCGAAGCCGGGGACCAGGCGGTGGTAGGAGTTCACCGTCGGGTTGGTGAAGGCCAGCAGCGACGGGGCGTGCTTGAGGATGCCGCCGATGTAGTAGCGGGCGGTGTCCGAGAGGCCCGCGTAGCCCTGCTCGTCGTAGAAGAGGGGCTCGCCGCCGGTCCACAGGGACTGGTGGACGTGCATGCCGGAGCCGTTGTCGCCGAAGATCGGCTTCGGCATGAAGGTGGCGGTCTTGCCGTTGCGCCAGGCGACGTTCTTCACGATGTACTTGAAGAGCATCAGGTCGTCGGCGGCGGCGAGCAGCGTGTTGAACTTGTAGTTGATCTCCGCCTGGCCGGCCGTGCCGACCTCGTGGTGCTGGCGCTCGACCTGCAGGCCGGCCTTGTCCAGCTCCAGGGAGATCTCGGCGCGCAGGTCGGCGAAGTGGTCGACCGGCGGGGCCGGGAAGTAGCCGCCCTTGTAGCGGACCTTGTAACCGCGGTTGTCCTCGACCGCACCGGTGTTCCAGGCGCCGGCCTCGGAGTCGATGTGGTAGAAGGACTCGTTCGCGGCGGTGTTGAAGCGCACGCTGTCGAAGACGTAGAACTCCGCCTCCGGGCCGAAGTACGCGGTGTCCGCGATGCCCGTGGAGGCGAGGTAGGCCTCGGCCTTCTTCGCGATGTTGCGCGGGTCACGGCTGTACTGCTCGCCGGTGATCGGGTCGTGGATAAAGAAGTTGATGTTGAGCGTCTTGTCCCGGCGGAAGGGGTCGACGCGAGCCGTCGACAGGTCCGCGCGCAGCGCCATGTCGGACTCGTGGATGGCCTGGAAACCACGGATCGAGGAGCCGTCGAAGGCCAGCTCCTCGGCCGGGTCGAACGCCGCAGCCGGGATCGTGAAGTGCTGCATCACGCCGGGCAGGTCGCAGAACCGGACGTCGACGAACTTGACGTCCTCGTCCGCGATGAACTTCTTGGCGTCGTCGCCGTTCTGGAACATCCAACTCCTCCTAGCCCGCCCGTGAACGGCCGGGGTTGTTTCGGTGGCGCGGTCCCTGTGCGGATTCGTGCAGGCTCCGCAGATGCAGTTCCCATGCAGTGGTGCGCGCTGGGGCCGACCCTAGAGAGACGGGATTTCCCGGGCATGACCCATTTGTTTCGCCGAGGTTAACCGGGATGCGGCCGGTACGTGCTCTGAAACACGGTCGCGGGGCGGATACGGAAACGGATAGGGAAGCGATCACGGAAACGATCACGGAAGTGAGGGCAGGAGTGATCGCAGGGGTGATCGCAGGAGTGGTCGCGGAAGGCGATACGGCATACGGACGTGCGACCCCGGGCCGAAGGGCACGAATGCGGGCGCAGTACCGTGGACGGGTGGACAACAGGCAAGCAATCGGCTCATGGCTCTCCGGCCCGCGCGCGGCCGCCGAGGAGATGGGCGTCGACTTCGGGCACCGGGGCGAGCGCCTCGGGCTCCCGGCGGACGGGCCCGGCTCCATCGCCCCGCTCGGACGGCGCTTCGGCGCCGTTTTCATCGACTGGGCGCTGTGCATGCTCATCGCCTACGCCCTCCTCGCGGACGGCAAGCCCCAGCAGGCGGGCAACTGGGCCCTGCTGATCTTCTTCGTACTCAGTGTCGTCACTGTCGGTACGATCGGCTGCACCCCCGGCAAGCGCCTCCTCGGGCTGCGCGTCATCAGCGAGGACGGCGGACGCCTCTCGCTGCCCCGCGTCCTGTTCCGCAGCGTACTCCTCGCCGTGGTCATCCCGGCCGTCATCTGGGACCGCGACACCCGCGGCCTGCACGACCGCCTCTCCCGGGCCGTACAGGTGCGGATCTGACCGAGCGGACAGCAGAACCGAGTGGACAGCAGAAAGGGCGGGGCGGATCCGAAAGGATCCGCCCCGCCCTCCTCGATTTTCGTCCCGGAGCCTCAGCGGCCCTTCGGCGACCGCATGCCCTTGGGCATCGGACCCTTCGGGATCGGCATGTTCTTCATGGGGTCGCCCATGGCCCGCAGGCGGTCGGTGGTCGCCGTGACCTTGTCGCCGGGGACCACGCGCGGCAGCTTGGCCAGCGTCGTGCGGAGCTTCTTCAGCGGCAGCTGGCCCTCACCGTTGCCGATGATGAAGTCGTGCACGGGGACGTCCGTCACGATGCGCGCCATCTTGCGCTTCTCGGCCGCCAGCAGGCCCTTGACCCGGCCGGGGTTGCCCTCGCCGATGAGGACGATGCCGGCCTTGCCGACGGCCCGGTGGACCATGTCCTCGTCACGGTTGAAGGCGACGGCGGGCGTGGTCGTCCACTGCCGGCCCATCTGCTGCTCCAGGATGGACGCGGCGGCGCCCCGCTGGCCCTCGATCCTGCTGTTGTAGGCGCGCTGGGCGCGCTGGCCGAACACGATCGCCATCGCGAGGAACGCCAGCAGGACGCCAAGAATGCCCAGGTAGACCGGGTGACCGATCGCGAAGCCCACGGCGAGCAGGACACCGAGGGTCACGATGCCCACGGCAGCGACGACGAGACCGACCTTCGGGTCAGCCTCTCGCGTCATCTTGTACGACAGGGCGATCTGCTGCAGTCGCCCCTGCTTCTCAGGTGTTGCCTTGCTCGCCATAAGGCGAAGTTTACGTCGCCTGCGGACCGGGGGCCGCCACGGCCTCCAGCACGTGCTGCGCCTCGCGCCTGTCCTTGGCGCGGCGGCGGTCCTCCAGCACGGCGGTCCAGGCGTTGCGCCGGGCGGTGCGCTGGCCGCCGCGCATCAGCAGCCCCTCCAGGGCCCGCAGGGCCCCGGTGACGGACGGAGGCCGGACGGAGAGCGTCGCGGGGAGGGCGGAAGCGGCGCGGGTGGCTGTCGCCATCGCTGCCTGGGCGGGCGCGGCCTGCATGTCGATGTCCCCTCGGGAGCAGAAGCGAATCATTGGGCAGCGGGGGGCTGGCGGTGCGTACCGACGGAGAAGTGTGCTGGGAAACGCCGTGCATGGGAACTGCTGTGCGTGCCCCTATCGTCACCGAACGGTGTTACCAACGCATGACCTCTTGGTCAAACACCTATGAAACGTTGACGCGGCCCGCATCGTCCCCACCGCTCTGCCGGGGGGTGATGCGGGCCGCGTCCAATGCCGTGCCGGGAGGCATCCGTGCAGGTCGGAGCCGGTCAGACCGCCTGGGCGGAGGGCGCCGCCGCGCGCCGCTCCTTCGCCTGCTGGTAGAGGCGGCCGGCCCGGTACGACGAACGGACCAGGGGGCCGGACATGACGCCGGCGTAGCCGATCTCCTCGGCCTCCTGCTTCAGCTCGACGAACTCCTGCGGCTTCACCCAGCGCTCCACCGGGTGGTGACGCGGCGACGGCCGCAGGTACTGGGTGATCGTGATGAGTTCGCAACCCGCCTCGTGCAGGTCGCGCAGGGCCTCGGTGACCTCGGCCCGCTCCTCGCCCATGCCCAGGATCAGGTTGGACTTGGTCACCAGGCCGGCCTCGCGGGCCTTGGTGATGACCTCCAGCGAGCGCTCGTAGCGGAAGCCGGGGCGGATGCGCCGGAAGATCCGGGGAACGGTCTCGACGTTGTGCGCGAAGACCTCGGGGCGCGAGGCGAAGACCTCGTCCAGCAGCTCGGGGACGGCGTTGAAGTCCGGCGCGAGCAGCTCGACCTTCGTCCGGCCGCCCTCGCGCTCCGCGGTCTGCAGGTGGATCTGGCGCACGGTCTCGGCGTACAGCCAGGCGCCGCCGTCCGCCAGGTCGTCGCGGGCGACGCCGGTGATCGTGGCGTAGTTCAGGTCCATCGTGACGACCGACTCGCCGACGCGGCGCGGCTCGTCACGGTCCAGGGCCTGGGGCTTGCCGGTGTCGATCTGGCAGAAGTCGCAGCGCCGGGTGCACTGGTCGCCGCCGATGAGGAACGTCGCCTCGCGGTCCTCCCAGCACTCGTAGATGTTGGGGCAGCCCGCCTCCTGGCAGACGGTGTGCAGACCCTCGCGCTTCACCAGGCCCTGCAGCGAGGTGTACTCGGGGCCCATCTTCGCCCGGGTCTTGATCCACTCGGGCTTGCGCTCGATGGGGGTCTGGGCGTTGCGGACCTCCAAGCGCAGCATCTTGCGTCCGTCGGGTGCGACTGCCGACACGTCCGGCTCCCTATGGCTTCGATTCTTCGGCGGACACCAGGGTACGCCCGATATTTCCTACGCTCTTACTCGTATGCCCAGGGCAACTCATGGAACCCGGGCCACATTCCCCCCGCGAGCCCCCGCCGGTCGGCGGCGGCCCGGCTAGCCCGCCGCGGTCTCCACGGCCCGCGGCAGCGGCTCCGCCGTCTCCAGGATCTCCCGCAGGTGCTTCTCCACCACGGGCAGGACCTCGGCCACGGACACCCGCCGGCCCAGCTCGTTCGAGAGCGAGGTCACGCCGGCGTCCCGGATGCCGCAGGGCACGATCCGGTCGAACCAGGTGTTGTCAGGATCACAGTTCAGCGCGAAGCCGTGCATCGTGACGCCCTTGGCGATCCGGATGCCGATCGCGGCCAGCTTGCGGTCCTCGCGGCGCTGGCCGGCGTTCGAGGGGGCGTACTCCGGGCCGTTGAGCCGGGGGTCGAACTCCTCGTCGGTCAGCCGGGGGTCGAAGTCCAGGGACAGGCCGCCGATCGCGGGGCGCTCCTCGACGGGGTCGCCCAGCACCCAGACGCCGCTGCGGCCCTCGACGCGCGTGGTCTCCAGGCCCAGCTCGGCGCAGGCGCGGATGAGCGCCTCCTCCAGCCGGCGGACGTGGGCGATCACGTCCACCGGGCGCGGCAGCTTGAGGATGGGATAGCCGACGAGCTGCCCCGGGCCGTGCCAGGTGATCTTCCCGCCGCGGTCGACGTCGACGACGGGCGTGCCGTCCAGGGGGCGCTCGCTGGCCTCCGTGCGCCGTCCCGCGGTGTAGACCGCCGGGTGCTCCAGCAGCAGGCAGGTGTCCGGGACCTCGTCCGCGAACCGGGCGGCGTGGACCCGGCGCTGCTCCTGCCAAGCCTCCTGATACTCGACGGCGTCCGCCCCGAAGCCCAGGTGGACGAAGCGCAGCTCATTCACGGCGGCTCCTCAGCTCCTCTTCGACTCTGCTCCGACTGTGCCGTGCCCCCGTACGCCCCCGGTGAGGGCGCGCGGGTGGCGCGTATGGCGCGTATGGGTGCATCTCGCGTGAATTCCCACGCTCTCGACGCGCCCTTGCCACTGTACGGCGGTCCGCGGACATCGCCGCAGGCGGGCGGCGCACCGCGGGCGGAGGGCGAGTGGGGTCCGGACCGCCCTCCGGGTGTATTTGATCTGTCCTCACACGATCGGATGAATGCGGGGCGAAGGTAGCGATCAGGGCGTTGAGGACCGCTAAGTTCGCGCCGTTCCAGAACGAGATCAGGGAGACCGGCAGGCTGATGACGGAACGACCCCCGCAGCGCATCCCCAATCGTCAGCTCGCCGCGTTGATCGCGGAGGCGGGCTTCTCCAACGCAGGGCTGGCTCGGCGAGTCGATCAGTTAGGGCTTGAGCACGGCCTCGACCTGCGTTACGACAAGACGTCCGTCACCCGCTGGCTGCGCGGCCAGCAGCCCCGGGGCACCACCCCGGCGCTGATCGCCGAGGTGTTCACCCGGCGGCTCGGACGGCGGCTGTCCGCCCAGGACCTGGGGCTGGACGCCTGCGCCCCGGTGTACGCCGGGCTCGAATTCGCCGCGTCCCCGGAGGAGGCCATTGACATCGTCAGCGGCCTCTGGCGCAAGGACTCCGGCAGCCACACCGAGCTCCGGAAGATCGCCTTCACCCCGGCCGGGCTCGTGGTGCCCAGCCGGGACTGGCTGATCGGCCGGGCCGACGAACGGGTGGCGCGCGGCGCCCCCGCCTCCGAGGGCGGGCGGGTGCCCGCCCAGGGGCGCGGCCACCCGCCCCGCCAGCGGCACGTCGAGCGCGGCCCCGGCGGCCGGGTCTCGATGGGCGACATCGCCGCGCTGCGGTCGGTCGGCGAGCTCTTCCGCACGCTCGACCACGCCTACGGCGGCGGGCACGCCCGCCAGGCCCTCGTGCGCTACCTGGAGCACGAGGCCGAGCCGATGCTGCGCGGCACGTACGGGGAGGCGACGGGGCGGCGGCTCTTCGCCGCCGTCGCCGACCTCACCCGGCTCGCCGGATGGACGTCGTACGACATCGCCGCGCACGGCCTGGCGCAGCGGTACTTCGTCCAGGCGCTGCGGCTCGCCCAGGCCGCGGGGGACCGCGCCTACGGCAGCTACGTGCTCGTCACCATGAGCCGGCAGGCCGTCTACCTCGGCCACGGCCGGGAGGCGGTGCAGCTGGCCAGGGTGGCCCAGCAGGGCATCGGGTCCAGTGCCCCCTCCGTCGTGCAGTCGCTGCTGCACGCGGTGGAGGCGCGCGGGCACGGCGTCCTCGGCGAGGTGCGGGCCTGCTCGGCGTCGCTGGCGCGGGCGGAGCGGGCGCTGGAGTCCTCCCGGCCGGGGGACGACGTGCCGTACTGGGCCCGCTTCTTCGACGAGGCCCAGCTGGCGGACGAGTTCGGGCACTGCCACCGCGACCTCCAGCAGTACCGGGCCGCCGCGCAGCACGCGGAGCGCTCCCTGCAGCTGCGCAGCCAGTCGTACGCCCGCAGCAGGCTCTTCTGCCGCGTGGTGCTGGCCACGGCGCGGCTGGGCCTGGGAGAGCTGGAGCAGGCGTGCCAGCTGGGCGCGGAGGCGGCCCAGGCGGCGGCCGAGATGAGGTCGGTCCGGGCCCTGGAGTACATCCGCGACTTCGAACGGCGACTGGAGCCGTACCGGGACGCGGCGGCGGTCCGGGCGTACCGGGAGAAGGTGGCGGCGCTGTAGCCCGTGCGGGCGGCGGTGGGGGCC